>NZ_CDHP01000013.1:0-54353 GCF_900002895.1 Ercella succinigenes
GACAAAGAATGAGTGATAGCAGAATTTATCACCACAACGGTAGTTTGAGTAATACGTATAGTCGTGATGCAGAAACGAAGCTTTACCACACTTGGGACAGCTTGGATATTTTCTTTTGCCAGACCTATGTCCGGTTACGGGATTGTCTGGAGCAAACTGCCTTTTACAAACAAGGCAACGATACTTCTGGAAACCTTGCTGATCCTTGCCAAAATAGTAAAATTTTTTCGAATGGCATCGCGGACATACGACGTTTGATGGTACAATTTTCATGAGACTTGATTCCGTCCTTTCTGGGAGAAATTGGTTTTGTGACGATTCCATTGTACCAGAGGCGTTTCAAGTCTCTTTTTTAGTTTTAAGTTAACAGACCATTATTTCTCAATTGGAGAGAAATATGACTTCACCTTCTATTGCAACATTATGCGATATTCTGGAATGTTTAGGTACTGATCTACCAAGATTTTTCCAGGAACAGGCCGAAGACAAAGTTGTTTTTACCCATGATGATTTTGCTATCAAAGAAGACTCTGAGACCGGTAGTTCAATTTGTTGGCTGATACCAAATGCTCAAAAAAATGAGATGGAGCCTATTCTTGTACAAATTAGCCCAGGAGGACAAACTTATCCGGACAATCCTCATGAAGGAGAAGAATTTGGTTACATCCTTGAGGGCGCAATTACAATTGTTCTTGGGCAGCGGCGCATCAAAGCAAAAAAAGGCGAAAGTTTTATGATAAATCCAAGCGTGCCGCATTATCTTGAAAATAAAGGAAAGAAAACAGCCAAAATTTTATGGATTTCAACACCACCAAGTTTTTAGGCTTAATCGGAGGGGAAAATGGTCAGCTTATTTAAAACTAACAGCTCTGTGAAACCTGTATCAGCTAGTAATTCTGTTCAACAATTATCAGACTCGACAGGGTCTTCACATATAATCGAAATGATTAATGTAAATAAATCATTTGGTGATAATCAGGTTTTGGATAATACTACATTTTATATTCGTAATAATGAATTTATTACTCTTCTGGGACCAAGCGGTTGCGGTAAAACCACAACGCTTAGAATTCTTGCGGGTTTTGAGCAACCAGATTCAGGTCAGGTTACTTTTGAAGGTAGTGATCTGCTTAAGCTTCAGCCGTTCCAACGCAAAGTAAATACTGTTTTTCAGCGCTATGCACTTTTCCCTCATCTTAATGTCAGAGACAATATCGCATTTGGCCTTAATCTCAAAAAACTTCCAGCCAAAGAAATTACAACCAGAATAGATCAGGCACTTAAGATGGTAGATCTAAAAGGTTATGAAAACCGCTGGATTGACCAGCTTTCAGGTGGGCAGATGCAGCGAATTGCAATTGCCAGAGCAATTGTAAACAAACCTCAGGTGCTTTTATTGGATGAGCCTCTTGGTGCTCTTGATCTTAAAATGCGAAAAGAAATGCAGATAGAACTCAAAGAAATGCAACAATCCTTGGGAATTACTTTTGTATATGTAACTCATGATCAGGAAGAAGCATTAACCATGTCTGATACTATCATTGTTATGAAACAAGGTGTTATTCAGCAAATCGGTACACCTATAGATATTTATAATGAACCTAAAAATGCCTTTGTTGCAGATTTTATCGGAGAAAGCAATATAATACCAGGTCAAATGAGCCAGGATTATAAGGTTGAATTTTGCCAAACTGTTTTTGATTGTGTAGACAAACGGTTTGCAGACAATTCTGTAGATGTTGTTATAAGACCTGAGGATATACAGATTGTAGATCCTGAAAAAGGGTTGCTGACAGGCAAGGTCACTTCTGTTGTTTTCAAAGGAGTTCATTATGAGATGGTCATAGAATCAGAATTTTTTGATTGGACAGTTCAAAGCACCGATCCTGTGACTGCTGGGGAAAAAGTTGGTTTATTCTTTGATCCCGACGAAATTCATGTAATGGAAAAATCAGATTATTCGCCAGACAGAAGAACAGCTTCTGAAAAGGCAGAAGATGACATAGAATCTTCGGAGGACAACTGGTAATGCGAATGAACAAGCTAGCATATCCTTATATTCTCTGGATGGCTGTTTTTACAATAGCCCCTCTTTTGCTTGTAGCATTTTTTGCTTTTACAACATATGACCAAATGGGTAATTTATATTTCACGACCGAAGGCTTCAGAAATATTTTTATGACAAAAGATACTGTTGCACTTGATTTCTTTTGGCTAAACAGTATTTTTTCAGTGGATTTACAGGTTCCGATATATATTAATGTTTTTGCCAAATCATTAAATCTTGCAATTATAAGCACCGTAATATGTCTTTTACTTGGTTATCCTGCTGCATATATTATGTCTCAAAAAACTCGTCAAAACAGAGGTAAAAATTTTCTCCTTTTCCTTCTTATACTCCCAATGTGGATGAATGCACTATTAAGAACATATGCATGGCTTGCTTTGCTTGAGCCAATGGGCATAATAAACAGTTTTCTGGGATTATTTGATATCGGGCCAATTCAATTTCTTTATAATGATTTCGGAATTGGTCTTGGTATGGTTTATAATTATCTGCCCTTTATGGTATTGCCAATACATTCTGTGCTGGTAAAGATAAACAGCAGTGTCATTGAAGCAGCCGAGGATCTGGGAGCAAACAAAATACAAACTTTCCGTAAAGTTATATTCCCTCTCAGTATGCCAGGAATATTCTCAGGCATTAATATGGTTTTTATGCCGGCAATGACTACTTTCCTTATCCCTGATCTTTTGGGAGGTGGCAGATACCTTCTTATTGGTAACGCGATAGAAAGACAGTACATGGTTTCAAGGGACTACACTACCGGCTCTGCCTTGTCTATTCTTCTTCTTATTTTTGTTTTGGCAAGTATGCGTGTGCTTACAAGATATGAGCAGGACAATTCTGAAGGAGGTGTATTTAAGTGAAAAAAGCATTTAAGAATTTCTATATGATTTTAATTTTTGCTTTTTTATATGCACCGGTAATAGTGCTGATTGTATTTTCTTTTAATGATGCGAAATCAAGGGCAGTATGGGGTGGCTTTACGCTGGACTGGTATCGTAAACTTTTTCAAAACTCTGATATCTTAAATGCGTTGAGAGTAACATTGGTAATTGCTCTTTTGTCTGCAGTTATTTCTACTTTTATTGCAGCTATAACATGTCTTGGTATGCAGGCAATGAGAAGAAAATTCAGAAATATTATTATGCAGATAACATTTATACCGAATATCAGTCCGGATCTGGTTACAGGCATTTCTTTAATGCTTCTGTTTTACTTTATAGGTCTGAGTACGGGCTTTTCTACATTATTGATGGCTCATATTGCTTTCAATATCCCTTATGCCATATTATCAATAGCACCCAAATTTAAACAGATCGATAGCAATCTCTATGAAGCTGCTCTCGATCTGGGCTGCCGTCCTCGACAGGCAATAATCAAAGTCATTCTTCCAGAAATTATGCCAGGAATAATCACTGCATTGATACTTACCTTTACTTTATCAATTGATGATTTTGTAATAAGTTATTTTACTGCGGGAAATCAGATTTCTACATTGGCAATTACTATTTACTCAATGGCAAGAAAAAGTGTTAATCCTCAGATAAATGCTCTTTCAGCTATTATGTTTATGACTGTACTTGTACTGCTAATAATTGTCAATATTCGCTCAGATAAAGATAACAGAACACAAAGAAAGAAAGCCAGGAGGAAGTTTTTGTGAAACGAAATTTTTTATTTTTAATTGTAATGGTAATCATCATGTCCGTTTTTATGACATCATGTGCCAAAAAAGACAGATCTAAAACCCTTGTTATTTATAACTGGGGTGAGTATATGTCAAGAGAGTCCGATACTTATACTTTGTATGGGCAGGAATATGAAATCACCGATGTAATTGCCGATTTTAAATTAGCATATCCTGAATATGATGTTGTTTACAGCACATATGATGATAATGAAAAAATGTACCCTATGATAGACAAGGAATCTTTTGACATAATAATTCCTTCTGAGTATATGGTTGTTCGCTTGATTGAGGAAGAGAAACTGCAGACTCTTGATATGAGCAAGTTGCCAAATGTAACAAAATACATCGATCCAAGACTTGAAGATATCAGATTTGATAAAGACGAGGCAATAAGCAATCAGGTTTACGATTATGCTGCTCCCTATATGTACTGTACTGTTGGTCTAATTTATAACCGCGATGAAATTGGTATGCTAAGTGATAATAATCCTGAGCAAGTATGGTCAATTTTATTTGATAATCAGTGGGAAAATAGAATCGGTATGTACAACAGTATGCGTGAATCTATCGGAACGGCTCTAAATTATCTCGGCTATAGCCTGAACACAATCGCTGCGTCTGAACTAGATCAAGCCAGACAATTATTGATAGAACAACGGCAGAGCGTAAAACCGCTAGTAGGAATTGATGACTTAAAAGATAAATACGTCTCTGGTGAACTGGTTGCCGGTGTTGCCTGGTCAGGAGATCATATTGTCTGTCAGCAAAAATTGGAGGACGGTGGAGAAGATCCTCAAATGCTACAGTTTATTTTGCCTGAAGGCTCGAATATGTCTATTGATATGATGTGCATACCGGCAAATGCTCAGAACACAGAAGCAGCACATGCTTTTATAAATTTTATGTACGATCCTGAAATAGCCTTGAAAAATGCTGTTTATGTCGGTTTTTCCAGTCCTCATACAGAAGTTTTAAAGCAGCTGCCTTCAGAAATAACAGAAAATCCAAATTACTATCCTGACGAAGACACAATGGAAAAGCTGGAAATCTATTACTCCAGTCAGGAAATAGACTCAACCTATGATCGAATCTGGCAGGCAGTATTAGCCAACTGATAATATACTTTTATAATCTTTGTACCATTGCAAAACAAAAAACTTATCTATAAAATACAATTAGAAAGAGGAATTTTGATGCAAATTAAGCTGTCATAGTTCCTCTTTTTCTGTCTTTGCTACTTTTACATTTGAAGTACATTGAAACTTTAATCTGTGCAGCAGCTTATCAAACTCCATATGTCTCCAGCCAATTATTGATTTAAGCTGATTGATTTCATTTTCGATTTTTGTTATATCACTGATAGGCTTTAACACAAATATTTTCTCATTCTTGGTTTTATCCATTGTCTCTTCATCAAGGTATAATTCTTCGTACATCTTTTCACCTGGACGCAGACCTGTATAGACAATAGGAATATCAACCTCTGGTTCAAGGCCGGATAATCTTATAAGATCTTTTGCCAGATCCAGAATTTTCACTGGTTTGCCCATATCAAGCACAAAAATTTCACCACCATCAGCAAAAACACCTGCTTGAATAACAAGTCTGGAAGCCTCCGGTATAGTCATAAAATATCTTGTTATTTCAGGATGCGTCACTTTGACACAACCTTCTTCTTTTATTTGCCTTTTAAAAAGTGGTATTACACTGCCATTGCTACCCAGAACATTGCCAAATCTAACAGCAGCGAATCTGGTTTCAGAAAATTCACAGGCCATATGTTGAATGACCATTTCTGCCAAACGCTTGCTTGCACCCATAACATTAGTAGGGTTGACAGCCTTATCTGTTGATATAAGTACAAATCTCTTAACTTTATTTCTGGCAGCCGTCAAAGCAGCATTATATGTTCCAAAAACATTGTTTTTAACAGCTTCTCCAGGGCTATCCTCCATGAGCGGCACATGTTTATGAGCAGCAGCATGAAAAACCACAGAAGGCTGGTATTCAGCAAATATTCTTTCAAGTCTTGTTCTGTCCCTGACTGATCCAATCAAAACCAGCAAATTCAAATTTTTATATTTGGATAAAAGTTGCTGTTGCAATTCATAAGCATTGTTTTCGTATATATCAAAAACAATTAGTAGTTTAGGTTTAAAAGCTGCAACTTGCCTGCAAATCTCAGACCCTATTGAACCGCCACCGCCAGTAATCAGAATGACCTGATTCTCGAGTGTTTTTGATATTTCACAATTGTCCAGTACAACCTGATCCCTGCCCAGCAAATCAGCAATATCAACATTTCTGATATCACTTATACTTACTCTGCCGTCAATCAGATCACTTAGTAAAGGAACCTGTTTAAGTTCACAGCCTGTTCTTGCACAGATGTCGATGATTTCCTTGATCTCATGATTACTTGCACTAGGAATTGCTATGACTATTTCATCTACCCTGTATTCCTTGGCAACACTAATAATTTGATTTCTATCCCCTATAACCGGAACCCCGCGTATTTTAAAACTATGTTTATCGGGATTATCATCTATGGCGGCTACTGGTATTCTATTTCCAGGATGCTCTTGTAATTCTCTAATTATCTGACTGCCTGCATATCCGACACCTACAATCATAATGCGAATCATCTCAATTTTATTTTCAGCGTACATATTATCGGCAGAACCAATATCCTCATCCATTTTTTGATCACCGGCTTGCTGATTATAATTATCAGGATGTTCTTGTTCTGAATGCCGTTGTCTGTATCTTCTGCCATAATATCTGTAGATATTTGTTTTTTTATACACCCTGTTCATCAGCAGTCTGTAAATTATCCTGATTCCTGTTACCGACAAAAAAATAATCATCCAATATATAATGAAAACAGAGCCGGGGAAAACGAAACCTCTCCAATTCAGCATGGAGGCAATCAATACTCCTTGAATCAAAGTTCCGCCAAATAAAATCAAATATTGATTTATACTGGCATAACGCCAAATATGATCATAAAAGCCGCAAAGATAAAAAACGGCCAGTGAAAGAAGTATCATGAATGCTATAATCTCAGGCGAATTGAAAAATTCTCCTATGTGATCGTTGTGATCGCTATAGTCATATTTAATAAAAAAAGCAACCCATAAAGACAAAAAAGCAAACAGGCCATCCACAAAAGCCATTAATATTTTTCTTTTGCTTATTTTTAGTCTTACTGATTTCATTCCCCGCCTCCTGAAAATCTTTTCAGATAACCTTATTATCAAGTGCTTTTTCAGCATTATTTTTCAAAAGTTGATCTGCTTTGGCCTGACCATACATTTTTTTGATTTCATGCCATGCAAGCAGATTCTGTGGTGGTCGAGAAAAATCATTATGAGCATCTGATGAAATAAAATGAACCAAGTCAGCATCTAAAAGTTGTTGTACATATTCTTTGCGCCTACTGTATCTTATTTGTTTCTCTCTAGGAATACGGGAGTCAAATACAATACTACTGGCATTAATCTGTAATAACAGTCTATCTTGTTCAACCCATTGCAACAAGGTTTCAAACATACCTTCCTGAGACATTGCACGCTCAGGATGTGCCAAAACCGGTATATAGCCGGAAAGCTGCAAATTAAATAAAAGTCTATCAAGAAGCTTATACCCTCCGCTGAGAAACCTAGGCAACTCTACCAGCAGATAATCTGTTCCAGCCATTGTGAGTTTTAATGATTTACCATGTCTTTCTAAAACATTAAGACAGTCAGCCGAAAGAATTACTTCTGCTCCTGCAAACAGTTCAATATTATATTTTTTTTGGCAAACCAAATTTTTCAGAATATTTAATTGCAACTGCCGTTTTTCAAGGTATCTTTGCAACACCTCCTGAGAACTATAATGAACAGGTTCAAAATGCGGCGTACAGACGATTTTTTTTACACCCTGTTTTGCGTAATCCTTCAACATGTTTTCAGCTACTGTCAAATTGGCAGCACCGTCATCTATGCCTGGCAGAATATGACTATGTATCTCAATCATCTTCTGATCTTAATCCTCCGGACTCATTTTTTAAGTTTACAGGAGGTTTTCTGATTATATTTGCCGTTTGCCCAGATTCACCTGTTCGGTTACCTCTGGCTTGCTCTTTTTCTCTATTGATTGAATTTTGCTGCTTTCCATTGTCTAAACGCGTAGCAACAGCAGGTTGCGGATTTCGATTAACAAAAGATTTTTGCTGTTTGGGTTTAGTATTTTTTTTGCCCCTTTGACGGGCATTTGCTTCAGCAGTATAACTTTGCGAATAATAGTAATAGTAATAATCGTCAGTTTTATCATTTACACCATTAAGGATATAACCAAGAACTTTGGCATTTATTTGTTTTAGCATCGCAGAAGCACGTTTTAACTGGGATTTATCCACCTTACCAGCCCTGACAACAAATAAGGTAGCATCTACCTTGGTTGACACAATAGCAGCATCAGTAACAGCCCCAACAGGAGCACAGTCAATCATGACAAGATCATATTCCGTCTTTGCCATATCAATTAAACTCGTCATGGTATTTGACATCAAAAGCTCAGCCGGATTTGGCGGCACCGGACCTGCAGTTAAAATATTGAGATTCTCAGTAAGTGTTTCATGTACGAAGTCTTGGTAAACACCTTGATTTAGCAAGGCGTTTGTAAGACCTCGCCGGTTTGGCAATCCAAATAATCTATGAACTGATGGTCTGCGCAAATCGGCATCAATCAACAATATTTTCCTGCCTATCTGTGCATATGAAATCGCAAGATTTGCCAAGGTTACGGATTTGCCCTCAGACTGATTTGAGCTTGTGACGACAATAGCACGCAGCTTCTGATCAATCGAAGAAAACTCAATATTTGTTCTCGCCATTTTGAAAGCTTCTGATATAAGTGAAAGCGGCTCATGATGAGTAGTAAGATCCTGATCATAACGAATCCCTCTATGCTCCATTATCTTCGCCTCCCTTCAGCTTCTGCCGGATCTTTGGCAAATTCCGGGATAACGCCCAACATAGTAAAACCGGTTATAGCCTCAACATCTTCACTCGTTTTTACTGTGGTATCAAGAAATTCAACTAAAAAAACAAGTCCCACACCAAGCATCATGCCAATTATAAGACCTATAGCAAGATTCATAGTTTTATTAGGAAAACTAGGTTTTACAGGAGGTACTGCATCATCTATGATTTGCACATTGGCGGCTCCCATTTTATCAACAACAACATCAGAAAAAACTTCTGCCACCTTATTTGCCACTATAGCAGCAAATCCGGGATCTCTATCTGTAACAGTAATAGTCAGATGACGTGTATTGTCCTTTGTTCCCACATTAATCATATCTGCCAGATTATTTCTGGTATCAGAGTCTAATCCAAGCTGTTCAGCAACAGTATTGGTAACAAGTCTGCTTTTGCAAAGCACCTGATAATCATTTACCAGCTGTGAATACAGCATAAGATCATTGTACTGCACAGAACCTGATTCCCCATCCTGACTATCCTGCCAGATATATAGTAGAACATCAGCACTATAAAGCTCGTCAACCACAAAAAATGTATAAAAACCGCTGACACCAATACTAAGAGAAGCCACAACAAGTATCAGCCATAGGCGGCGCTTTAGAATGCGCAGAATGCGCATCAGATCAATTGATTCTGTTTCCAAAAATAGTTCCTCGCTTTCAGCAATCATGCCTGATAATCTGATTACTTTATTCATATTAGATTATAAAGCATCCCCTTGATGTGTCAACCAGATTAAGCTTTAATAACAAATACAATTATAAGCATTTTAGATATACTAATTCATATACAAGTCACATTTCTTCATAATTAATCAATAATACGGACATAATAAACTGTTAGAATTTAATCATAGCAAGCAAGCTTTTCATATTACTCCTCCTCTTCATACCCTCCTTTGAAAATAGAAATCCCTTGAGTGTGGTGGCTCAAGGGATTTTCTTGTTGTATAATAGATGTATTGTGCCATGAGGCAAAAATGAAACTTATAATATGAGGTTATAAATATATGCTTCCTTTCAAAAAACTTACACTAGAAGACATTCCTGCAGTAGCCGAGTGTCTAAAATGGCAGGATTATCGTACCAGCGATTACTCTGTAGCTGGTATTTACATGTGGGAAAAATACCTTAACACTGAATATTGTATAGTAAAGAACATGCTTTATGTTAAGATGATTTCTCAAACACAAACCCCTTATTTTTGCATGCCTGTCGGCTCTGGGAAAATAGATGAAGCAATACAAGAGCTGAGAAAACATTGTCAGGAAACAGGACATGATCTTTTGTTTGCGGCTGTTCCTGAACAAGCCGTTACAATTATCGAAGAAAAACTAGGCAAACCCGCTTCCATAGATGCTAACAGAGACTGGTTCGATTATTTGTATCTTGCAGAAGATCTGGCCGCAATTAAAGGCAAAAAATTCCGTACCCAAAGGAATCATATAAATAAATTTATTCGCTCATATAGTGATTTTAATTTTGTGAAAATAGATCATAGCAACATTTCAAGGGTTCGTGATTTCTATGCCAAATATGTTCAAGATAATCCTCCTGAAAGCAGACTCTCGCAATTTGAAAGTGAGGCTGTTATTAAATATTTAAACGAATATTATGATAAATTTGCTTCATTAGGATATTATCTCGAAGTCCATAGTCAGATAATCGGGTTCTGTTTGGGTGAAATCGTAAATGACACTCTTTTTGTTCACATTGAAAAAGCATCACTTGACTGGCATGGGAGCTACCAGATGCTGGTAAATCAGTTCGCTCTTAAAGCGCCAGAAGGAATTAAGTACTTTAACCGTGAAGAGGATGTTGGCATAGAGGGTCTTAGACAATCAAAAATGTCTTATAACCCTCTTTGCCTTTTGAAAAAACATACTATGAAATATCCATTGGATGTATTGTAGTTTAATCCCAGTAACCCATCGCCAACAGAACTTTATCGATCGTTCTGGCATTCAATAATGTAAAATCATTGCTAACATAAGGCAAGTCACCATTTTCTATGCATCTTCCCAGCTGCTCTACTTCTAAAGTATAGTTGTCAGGTGTATCGACATAGCGTCTGGTGATTTTGTCACCTTGCCAAATTTCAAAATGCAATCTGCCCTCAGCATTATAAGGTACAGGTGCAAAAATAGAACCTTCAGTACCGTGAATGAAAAACCTATCAGACCTTTGCGGTGAACACATCCCTGAAATCGCACTTGCCCGGCAGCCACCGGGGAACTCAAAATAAACAGCAGCAAAGTCATCTATTTTCTGTTCTGTGAAATTGGCCAAAGCCTTAACTTTGACAGGCTCTTCTTCCAGCAAAGTCAGTATCAGACTTATATTATAACAACCAAGATCATACAGCCCGCCACCCAGAGTCTCTCTTTGAACACGAATATTGTCAGGAGTGTGAAAAGGAGTTAAAAAGGTAGTTTCAATAAATTGCGGCTTGCCTATAACGCCACTATCAAGCGTCTTTTTAATTTCTTTTATTATTGGACTATGCAAATAGGCAAAAGCCTCCATCAAGAATACATTATTATCTTTACATACCTGTATCATTTCCAAAGAATCTTTCTCATTAGCAGCAAAAGGTTTTTCACATAAAATATGTTTTCCTTTCTTAGCAGCCTTTATAGTCCATTCTTTGTGAAGATCATTTGGCAAAGGTATATAAACAGCCTCAATTTCAGGATCATCCAGCATTGAATCAAGGCTGTTATAGCCTTTTACAAAAGAGAATTCCTTACGAAAACTCTCAACTTTTTCAGCATTTTTACCTGCAATCCCGTACAGCTCACAATTTTCAGCCTTTTTCATCGCTGGTATTACATGTTTTTTGGCTATCCCGGCAGTACCCAAAACACCCCATTTAATTTTACGCATTTTATGTCCTCCATTTTATATTTCAGCTTTAAAACTAGACTTCATTTATAAATCAACAGATTATATTCATGCTATGAATTATATCACTCTTATGCATCATTATCACTTGAAAATTATTTTTTTCTCCTTCTTCTTTTCACTAAAAAGCGTAACAAAATCACCTTTATGCTTTTTAACAAAAAGATTCTGATAACTTTATACACTTTTCACAAAGATTTGCATTTTAACTTATCATGGCTATTTTTTTTAAGCTTTTAGTTTTTTGCTTGACTTATATGTGTTAGAATCTATGCTGGTATTAATTGGCGAATAGATTAAGCGACAGGGAGAAAGTCATGAACCGGGCATTTACAAAAAAAGAGCGTACTCTTCCACCATAATTCGAATCCGTTCAGCCTGAAGATCACATCCTGAAATGATGCTGATCGTTTAATACAGGCATTTTTGAATTTTGTCTGCTTGATTATTCAGCCTTTAATCAATAATTATCAGGGAGGGACTTCATAACGTGTTATACGCATTTATTATTCCTATTTTGATAGCAGTAGTCATTACCTTAGGGTTTGCTGCATACAATTTCTTTCGTATCAAAAAAATGTCTACCGGAACAGAATTGATGGGTGAAATCGCCGAAGCAATTCAGGAAGGATCAGACTCATTTATTGCACATGAGTACAAAATTATTGCAATTGCTGCAGTTATAATAGCTGTTCTCCTTGGTGTAGTAATAGACTGGTATGTTGCAGTAGCCTTCATAATCGGTACTTTTATGAGTGCAACTGCAGGTTATATCGGTATGAAAATCGCCACTTTGGCAAATGTTCGTGTTTCAAATGAAGCCCGTACAACACTTGATCTTGGCAAAACAATGAAAGTTGCACTGCGAGGGGGCAGTGTTATGGGTCTTTCAGTGGCAGGCCTTGGTCTTCTTGGTTTATTAATTGTTTATGTAATTTTCGGATTAATTATGGGGCAAGCAAGACCTGAGCAGGTGGAAGTTGTTGAAAACTGGATCGGAATTCCTTTTATCCCTTTTACAATGACAGTTACCGGCTATTCATTAGGCTGTTCAGTAGTTGCTTTGTTTGACCGTGTCGGTGGTGGTATATACACAAAAGCAGCTGACATGGGCGCTGACCTTGTTGGTAAAACAGAAGCTCATATACCTGAAGATGACCCACGCAATCCGGCTACAATTGCAGATAATGTTGGTGACAATGTCGGCGATGTTGCCGGTCTTGGCAGTGACTTGCTGGAAAGCTATATCGGAGCCATTATCTCCTGTATTGTTCTTTCAGCTTATATGTTTTTTACCAGCCTGCACGGAAGCAATCCTATAAGCACTGAGCTTTTGACAAAAATGCTGATATATCCTATCTTGTTCTCAGCAATAGGTCTGGCCGCATGTGTTATAGGAATAGCTTATGTTTTGCTGAGAAAGTCAAGCCAGAACCCACATCGTGAACTGAATATTTCTCTTTGGTCAAGTGCATTTCTGATTATTGTCGGCAGTGCTGTTTTCACATTCTTCTTTTTCGAAGGAATGGACGTAAAGACTGCAGGCTTTACACTCGGAGTAATGTCCCCCTGGATATCATCCGTTGTAGGAATTATCTCAGGAATTGCAATTGGTTATTTTGCAGAAAGATATACCAGTTATGATTACAAACACACTCAAAAAATTTCTTTCGCTTCTAAAGGCGGAACGGCTTTGACTATAACTAATGGTCTTGCAGTCGGTATGAAATCAGTATTCCTGCCGGTTGCTACACTGGCACTGGCTGTTATAATAGCAAATGCAATATCCGGCATATATGGTGTTGCAATGGCAGCTATCGGAATGCTTTCATTCCTGGCAGCAACTGTTTCAGTAGATACTTATGGTCCTATTGCAGACAATGCCGGTGGTATTTCTGAAATGAGCAAGCTTGATCCTAAAGTTCGTGAAATCACAGATAAGCTGGATTCTGTCGGAAATACAACAGCAGCTATCGGTAAAGGATTTGCCATTGGTTCAGCCGCTCTGGCTTCTTTGTCTTTGCTCGTATCGTTTATGTACGCACAGGTTGGAATCAACGATACTGTTGTTGAAGTTTCACTTAATATTATCAATTCTTATGTTCTGGCAGGCGCATTTGTTGGTGCTGCAATGCCTTTCCTTTTCTCAAGCCTTCTGATTGACGCAGTTGCCAAAAGTGCTGGTGATATGGTAAATGAGGTAAGACGTCAGTTTAGAGAAATGCCAGGAATTTTAACAGGCGAGCAAAAACCTGATTACAAACGTTGCATAACCATCTCAGCAGCTGGTGCACTTAGAGAAATGAAACTGCCTGTTGTTCTTGCAGTTGGTGTTCCTATTGTAAGTGGATTCATCTTCGGTCCAAGTTTTGCCGGCGGTCTATTGATAGGTGCAACAATTTCAGCAGTTATGCTAGCTTTGTTCTCTGCCAATAGTGGTGGTGCCTGGGACAATGCCAAAAAATTTGTTGAAGCTGGCGGTGTAGATGGCGAAGGCAAAGGAACGCCTACACATGATGCAACAGTTATCGGTGATACAGTTGGTGATCCTTTGAAAGATACTGTAGGACCATCTCTTGATATCCTGATAAAAATCATGTCTACTATCTCTTTGATAGCAGTTAGTATTTACAGTCATTTCAATCTCTTTGACTTGTTCTGAGAAAGCTGTTATTCATTTTTAATAATCTATTAAATGCCACAAACGGATAATTATGACTGTTTACAGAGTCGTCTTGCAAAAGACGGCTCTGTTTATTTGTAGGATAAGACCTGCAAAGAAATGTGCTCAAGCAAATACTAATCTATTATTTCAGCTTTCGCATAACGTATCAGCCAGATAATTTTCTTGAAAACTTTTTTGCCGGTTGCTTTCTCTATCGCAGCAGCATAGCTTTTAAGCTGCAGTGAATATCTATTTGTTAATTCCCTATTGAACAGGTCTTGTTCGCAGCTTAGGTAATCAGATTTATAATCTATAAGAATCACACCGTTATCGGTTTCAAACCAGCAATCTATCATTCCCTGTATAAGTGTTAAGTCATTGCCTTCGAAACCGCTATCCTCTTTCGAATCGTACAAAGAAGATTGCAAAAACGCGGCGTAAGATTCGCTGCCTGTCAAAGATTGTGCTTTTTCTAAAGCCTCTGCTTTTACAGCCATCGTAAAAGGCATTTCTCTATAGACTCTTTTTCCAAAACTTTGATCAGCTTTTCGCAAATCAGCAGCCAGTTCGGATTGCGCATATTTCAATAAGGCATCACTCCATTCAAGAGCCTGTGACAGATGTTCCGGATTAATCTTTCTTTGCATTGACATTTCTTTGATTTGCTGTTCAACATCGATTATCCTTGGCTTTTCTCCTAGTTTTACCAGATCAATAAATTGGAACAGGCTATGTAGTAAAGTGCCCAAAGCAGATCCTTTTAATCTTTTATCTTTTTTCTCAGACAGGATAGACTTTTTGAGAGTCAGATTTATTTCTGAAATCTGATTGCTATCATTTGCAAAAGCATTTTGACCTTCCTGCGCATGGTCTTTCAGATTTTCATCTTGCTGCTCTATCTGATCCTGCATTCTTTTCAATTCACTAACAGTTATTTTGCCGGGAAGTTCAGCAAATCTTCTATATTTATACTCAGAAAAAAGCCGTTTCTCCCAACTATCAATCAAATCAGGTTGAGAATCTATTTCAATCAAAGAAAAAAGATCAGCTTCTGAATTTTTGGTTTCATACTTTTCTGAAAAACTATTTTCCCCATCTGAATAATTGTCTGCCAAAATTGACATAGTAGGATAAAGTTCATCACGTAAAAAATCAAGGTCTATACAAGAGACTTTTACATATCTACCAGACCATTCTTTTAGATTCGAAGTTTCATTATTTTTCTCAAACCAATGTTTTATATCCATATTTTCACTATAAATGAGAGACATCAGGATAATATCCAGCCATGATGAAACCGATCGAAGTAGAGATACCGGCAAAAAGTTTGAAAATGATTTCATCTCCTCAGCCAAATTTAACATCTGGAATTTGGTTTTGGAACCAGTTTCAGGACTAATTTTAACCCTGCCGGTTAAATAAAGTCTGTCTTCTGCTCTGGTCATGCCTACATAAAGCAATCTGTAAGATTCAGATCTATCTGCTCTTTGCGAGTCTAATTCATGCCAGTAATGGATTGCAGTCAAGTGCTTTTCATTATGCAAAGGATCCGCTGACAGAGAAGATATTCCACCATGTTCACTTGCCATCAGCAGATTGGTATTGTTATTTCTGTTTATTCCCTGTGCCGTACCAGCCAGAAAAACAACTGGAAATTCCAGACCTTTACTTCCGTGTATTGTCATTATCTTAACTGCATTATCTGTGCTTTTCACCTGATCAAAACCAATATTTTTGAGCGAGTTTTCTTTTATTTTTCTTATATAGGCAGCAAAGCTAAATAAACCTTTTTGTCTGCTGCGTTCAAAACTATCCGCCCATTCACGAAACCTTTCCAAATCTTCTATACGCGAATCGGCCATAGGCAATTTGCTTACTCTTTCTATATAAGCACTTTCTGCATATATATGGCCTAGTAACTCAGACACACTCATAAACTGCTCATATTCGCGCCAGCGGTTAATAGTATTCAAAAAAGAGTTTACCTTGATCTTTAAATTATCATCCATACCTGTTTGCCGATATTCTTCAACAGCAGCAAAAAAATACTTATTAGGCCTTGTCGAATCATTTTTTTTCAACATATTAATCTTGTGGTTTTTAATAGTTATAAGTTCATTTTCAGAAAAAAACTCACCTGTAAGACCAGATCTCATTATTGTTGCTAAAGGAATATCCTGCTGCATATTATCCAAAATCTGTACTAAAGCTTCCAGTAGGCGTAATTCAGGCGAATCAAGAAATTCTCTTTCTCCAGTTGCAGTAACAGGGACGTTAAATAATTTAAGCTGCTGATAGCAAGATGAGCAAATTACGTGTGTTCGCCCTAAAACTGCGATATCTTTATAAGTATACTTACCTTCTTTTATTATATCTTTGATCTGCCGGACAATGGCAAGCGCTTCCTTTTCACCACCATCTTCTTCTAAAGCCTGATCTGTGAAATTTGATTTTCCTTTTTCATATGCATTAACCATTATGAGATTAATAGCAGGTGCATCTTCTTTTTTATCTCTTGAGGGAGTTAAAGCATGTCCCTGCGAATATTCTATCTCCCCACTTTCTTTGGTTAGAAAAGCTGTAAAAATTTGATTTATACCTTCTAAAATACCGGGAACACTACGGAAATTTTGATTTAGCAGGATCAAACTACCGCTTTTGGGATCAGAAAAAAACAATTCTGTTTTTTGCGAAAAAAGCGTTGGGTTAGCATGGCGAAAGCGGTAAATACTTTGTTTAATATCTCCAACCATAAAAACATTTTTATCTGAAATTTCTTTGATTATGGCCTCTTGTATATTATTAGTGTCCTGATACTCATCAAGATATATTTCCTTAATCTGTTCACGATAATAATCCCTTATTTCCTCAATTCTGAGCAAGCGCAAAGCAAAATGCTCAAAATCACTAAAATCTACAGCCTGTTCATCTATTTTCAGTCTTAAATAAGCTCGGTCAATTAGAATAACAAGTTCAAAAAATCTGGCAATCACAGGAAGCATTGTTTTTATATCCTGTTCTATCATTTCTATATCTGCTGCAAAGATATATACGGGCTTTTCAATAAGAGCTTCCCATGCTTTACTTAAATCGGGTTTACCGGTAAGCATGAACAGTACAGGCACCAGAAAAGAATTATAAATCTCTACGAATTCTTTTTTATCTTCACCGCGTCTTGAAAGTAAAACTACGTCTTCTATTTTTGACGCATTAAGGTAAATTCGATTCCACTTATCTCCAAAACTATCATCTAAGATTGAACGTATTTTTTTAAGATATTCAATCTGATTTTGCAATAAAGGTCTGAAATTCAGATCTTCTTTAGCTTTGTTCTTTGGTGACATTAATTTTTCATAAAAAGCACAATTTTTAAGCATATCAAGACCCTTTTCTGCAAGCTGCAGATTTTCATCCAGCATATTTAGAAAAAGGTTATATTCTTTGCACGCAGCAAAATTTTCAGACTTAATTCTTAAAATCTCAAGCTGATCTTGCAACCAGATATCGTAATCCGCCAGACTTCTTACATTATTAAGCTGCTTTATGAGCTCCTGGCGCAAAGACGAATCACTTGTACGATCAGAAAAAATATCGCAAACCTGTTGAAAATTTGCAATCCACTGACCTAAATTAATTTCTGAGCCAATAAAATTAAAAGGCTTTATCATATCCTCATGCGTAGGTATAAGATTGGAAACCTTTTTTTCGAGAATCTCTTTGCTTAATTTTGCTTGCTCAAAATCAGAAGAAAGATTGTAGAATATATTCAGAACCTCATCTACAGCCTGGTCAAGCAAAATCTGTTTCCTTGTTTCTTCCAGAACACCAAAACCGGATTCAAAAACAGGTTCATTGCTGCTGTTAACAAGCTCACTTGAATATGTTTGCAAAACCTGCCAGCAAAAAGAATGTATCGTCGATATTCTAGCTTGCCGAAGCTGCAAAAGCTGATTATTAAGAAGTTCTCTTTCTTCAGGACTGCCTCCCTTGTCAATATTGTCCTGCAGAGCATTTCTAAACCTTTGCTCAATTTTCTCACGCATATTCTGGGCTGCATAATCAGTAAAAGTCATCACAAGAATATCTGCTATCTCTACTTTTCCACTCATTGCTCTATGTCTGATACGTTCAGTCATAACAGCGGTCTTACCTGACCCCGCGGCAGCTGAAACCAGCAAATCATTCTTCTGATCAAAGTCTATTATCTTTTGCTGATCGGCTGTCCATTTCATTTAATTTTCTCCTTCATCAATTTCTCTATATAGATTAATCTTTCTTCCTTTTTTTGATTAGCGTTCATTTCTTTGATCCCAGGATAATCAGCAGGCAAATCTATTTTCTCTAAAATACGAGTCCTTCTACCGATAGTTCTATTGTCATAGCTACATAGTGATTTATAATCGCACCATTCACACAAAGTTGATTCTTTTGACATGCAGACGGGATTCGCACCTATTTTACCGTCAAAAATATCTTCTATACTTTCTGCCACTTTAGCAAATGCATATTTACCAACTAGCTCCATACTCTCATCTGGTCTTGATGATTCCTGCAGCCAATCTTTTGCAGCAATTGCTTTTTTTATCTCATCAGCAGAAGGGGCAGCAAGATGATCGGCTTTAATTATTTCAGGATTATCAAATCTGAAATAAGCTAGGGAATTGGCTTTAAGTTCAGGGTGATTTTTAAGCCAGGCGTGCATATATACCGGCAGCTGCAGAGCAAGCCCATGATATATCTTGTCATAATCAATTTTTTGCCGGCCGCTTTTATAGTCTAATATCCTGCTATGCTGACTATCTGCATGAATATCCACACGGTCTATTACTCCTCTGAAAATAAGTTCGCGATCTTTAATTACCAGTCTTAGAGGCTGTGCTTCTTCACCAGGGAATTGCCATTCCTGCACATAAGGCATATACTCCAAAGGATTTATCTGGCTTGCAGCGGCTTGTAGTGAAGCCACTGCCATTACTCTCAGCCTGCGCCCGCTGCTGGCATAAATATCCGGCTCATTATATAAAAGTAAATCCGAATTAAGGATAGCCTTCTGATAAAGGTTATCAACATACTTTTGATTAATGTTTTCACACCATTTATCATAAATATTCTGAGCTTCTTTGATATCATAAATCCCGGACTCTTTGAGATTTTGAATTTTTGCCGTTAAATCTGAAAATGCTGCCTCAGCTAAGGCATGCAGTATTGTGCCGCTATGCCTGGAATCTAATCTACCAAGATTTCTTTCCTGAAGTTCAAGCAAGCCATATGCAAAGTAAGCATATGGACATTCTCTGAATTTTTGTATACCAGAAACACTCATCATTAGCTGCTTAGGATATCTTTCCAAAACCTGCAGTGTGTCTATGGAAATATTGTCCACTGAATCCGGATGCATAGGTTCATATGCATTTGCTTTAAGATCAGTTTCATCATAACTGCAGTTATTCAAAACAGCTTTGATCAAGCTTCTTTTTTCTAAAGAAATATTGCAGCCTTCCTCTGAAAAAGTCTGATTTAAAATGGACAAATATCTCTTTGCTTTAACAAAAGAATTCCAACGCATATCTATTTCAGAATCATCAGATTTCAATATCCGCTGATTTATGCCAAGAGAATGTAATCTTTGCTGATAAACAGAACTACTATCCTGCAAACTGGGACATGAAATATAAATCATCTCCGAGGGCATTGTCAAAAGAGTATAAATTTTGAAAGCCTCGGCAGCCAAATGTTGCCTGCCTAGATTGGGAAAAGTTTTTCCGCTTACAGTTTCTATGCTTTCACGTTCATTATTTCTCAGCAAACCTTCACTAAAGCTGGAAACAGGAAAAGTCGTTTGCTGCGCACCTACGACAAACAGGATTTTTTTTGATATCTGATGTACCTGGTTGATATCTCCAGTCATAATTCTGTCTATACCAGAAGGTATTATTTTGCTAACAGACCCTGATATGCCCGAATAAAGAATATTGGTAAAGGTATCTACCGACATTTTCTGATTTTCAAAAATCAGAGCCATTTCATCCATTAATTCTATTAACGTATTCCAAGCCTGGGCAAGAGTTGAAGCAGCATGATGCTCACTGCGCTTCACCCAATTTTCTATTCTCTTTTCAATATGACTTAAAACCCCTGATTTATCAGTAAGATATTCAACCAAAAAAGCGCAGCGTTTATGAACAGTATCCAAGGCATTAAAATCATTGCAAAAATCCAATAAAGGATCGATAAAATTTCTCTTAAAATCAAGAATATTTTTAGTATCATCATTCTTTGCAGAATAATACTTCTCTAATCTGTATTTATTATACTTATTTAAGGAAAATGCCAGGCAATAGTTTTCGAATTGATCAATTTGTTCAAAACTGGCTTCAGTTAAGCCCGTTCGTAAAAGAGACATCAAACTTTCAAAGCTTTCTCTTTTACGGCACATCATCATCAGGCCTGTTACATACCTCATAAGAGAAGTTCCGCTAAGAGCACTTTGAACATCAATAAAACTATCAAGACCGTATTCTCTAAAAACAGTCTGCAGCATATACTGATATGACTCAAGATCACATACGGCTATAGCTATATCACGGTAACGATAATTTTCCTCGACAAGCAGCCTTCTTATTTCGCCCGCAACGTAAGACAATTCCTCTTTTTTGTCCTGTGCCCTTATAAGCCTTATATTGTTTTCAATCAAATCCTTATCGACCTTTTTATCTCTCGATATCATTTGTGCAAGTTGTTCAAAACTGTCATTTCGGCAGCTTTTTATATAATTTATAGTGGGACTGTATCTATTATTAATGTGCCAGGCGGTGTAACGTCCATGCCTGAAAACTACAGACCCTTTATTAACTGTTTTTTTGTCTTTAGGTATAGTATCAGCACATACTGTAATAGTTATCGAAGGGCAATAATTAATCAGCCTGTCCAGCACGCTATATTCTTGTTCAGTAAAATCCCTGGTTTCTCCAAATCCATATATCCAGATAGAAGTGTCATTCAAAAAATCAAGACGCTCAGGATTATCTGCCAGCAGAGCTTCTAGTCTGATCAAATCCTGATCACGATCGGTCAAACCTTTCTCTTTTAGATTTTTTTCACATAATTCATATAACAAGGAAAAATCATATAATTTCTGCTTTAAGGCAGTATTATCAATCATGTCTGCTGCAGATATAATATCTGCAGGCAAAAGATTGTATCGGCGGAAATCACCAATCACGGAATCAATTTCAGCTGCATATCCAGGTTTATCTGCTAAATATGCAAATTTATGAAATTTTTTCTTGTTTTTGCGAAGCAGACTTTGAATCAACATAGTTCGACCAGATGTACTTATATAATCAACTGCCAAGCCTCCTGCTTCAGCAAAAAGACGATATGCAAGTCTACGAAAAGACAGGATATCAGCCATCATCAGCCCGCCTTTACCGAAGTTTTCAATGTATCTTCTTTCCGTATCCGCTTTTAACGATTCAGGCACAATGAAAAAAGCTCGTTTATCCGGCCAATAATCGGTATGTTCAGCTATTTGTGACAAACAGGCATCAAGCAAAGCCTCTTTATGCTCACCTAAAAGCAGATTTATTTTCATAATTGATAAAGTTCTTATCTTAAAACTAAGTTATAAAAATAGAACTTTATTACACCACCTTCCTCTTCTCGTAGCTATAACCGTCATTTTATCATTTGCAAACAAATGTTTGCAAATTGATTTACTTACCAACAGAGGTTATACTGAAATATAATCTTGTAAAATATTATTACTTATTCCCAAGGAGAATAGATATGCTGCAATATAATAGATATGTATCAGTTTTTAAGGCACTCTCTGATGAAACTCGTTTGAAAATTATTGATTTATTGTCAGGCGGTGAATATTGCGCCTGTGAGCTTCTTACAGCTTTTGAAATTACACAGCCAACTTTATCCTATCATATGAAAATTCTTAACGAAAGCGGATTAATTAATTCAAGACGAAGCGGTGCATGGACAAAATATTCGTTAAAACCGGAAAATATCGAGGATCTTAAATTATTTATTGATGAACTCATGATTCAACCGACAAATCATGTTATAGCCAGATCAGAAAACAGTGGTTGTGACTAATCAAATTGTTTTCCCTAATGTTTATAGATAATCATCAAAAAACAATCGGTTCTTTGATTTTTACAATAAAAAATACACCTCTGGATGCTAGACTCTTAATCTAGTATTCAGAGGTGTTATTTAAATCAGGAAAACTGATTTTATAATATCAGTCTGCTTATTTCACATCATAAATTTCCTATAAATAGGGACTTCAAAATCATGAAACCTGTGATTGCTCAGAAATTTTTCTTCTGGAATTTATTTTGCCTCGACCGGAATAATTACTGGCTTTGCCCGCTGGACGTCTATCACCAGATGCCGCACGTTTTGAGCCATAGTTATCTCTGCTTTTCCCCGCAGCTTGACTCTTTCCTGAAGATCGTCTGCCATAGCTTCTGGAAGAATCTGAAGATCCCGCTCTGTTATCTGTTGTTGAACGCCTGTTATAACCACCCTGACGACGCATTGGTCTATTATTGGATCTGCTTATTTTACTGAGCTTATCATAGGGAACAACAGGTTCAATCTCTTTTGCCTGTAAAACACTGTCACCCATTGATTGTCTTAACAAAGCTGCAGTAATTTCTGCAAGTTCGATTTCAGGGTTATCCAAAAGATATTCCATAATTAATTCTTTATATGTTTCAAGAGCCTGGCTTTTTTTAGCACTAACCTTGGCAGCTCTGCTAAGCATGCCGGCGGCTCTTGTATTGATAAGTTCTTTTAGGCTTGGAATCTCCATTGTACTTATGGTTGATTGTGTTCTATGTGCAAAGTTACGTAAAAGTACAAGTTCATGTCCCACAACAAAAGTAATAGCTGTACCATCACGTCCGGCACGACCTGTTCTGCCTATTCTATGAACGTAATACTCCTCATCTTGAGGAAGATCATAATTGACAACAATCTCAATATCATCAACATCTATTCCTCTGGCAGCAACATCTGTGGCAACCAGAAATTTCACATCGCCTGTTTTAAAACGGTTCATAACACGGGTACGAGACATTTGTTTCATATCGCCATGCAAAGCTTCAGCAGATAAACCTCTTTTTTGCAAAACAGCATAGACTTCATCCACACGCTTTTTTGTATTACAGAAAATCAGACCCAGTTTAGACTGCTGAGACTCTAATAGTCTTATCATTACTTCCTGCTTTTGATTTTCTCTTACCTCGATATAACGTTGTTCAATATTAAGAACAGTACGTTGTTTGGGTTCAATCTGAACATGAACGGCATCATTCAGATATTCATTTGTGATTTTCATAATGCCAGCCGGCATTGTCGCTGAAAAACATATTCTTTGAATATGTTCAGGTGTAGCTTGTAAAACCATATCAATATCTTCTTTGAAACCCATATTAAGCATTTCATCAGCTTCATCAAGGATCAAACCACGCAAATTGCCAAGGCGAATTGTTTTTCTTCGCATATGATCAAGAACTCTGCCAGGAGTACCCACAACAATTTGCGGTCTTCTCTTTAGAGCAAGTATTTGTCTTTCTATAGGCTGTCCGCCATAAACAGAAAGAACTCTTAATCCCTCTTTATATTTTGCAAGCTCATGCAGTTCATCTGTTATCTGCATAGCAAGTTCGCGGGTAGGAGATAAAATCAAGTACTGCACATGTGTATCTTCTATATCTACCTGTTCAATTACAGGAATTCCAAAAGCACATGTTTTACCTGTACCTGTTTGCGCCTGACCGAGAAGATCGTTTCCATTCATAAGTGGAGGTATTGACTGTGACTGTATCGGGGTTGCTTTCTCAAAGCCCATATCCTGCAAAGCACGCAGAATTTCGGCTGATAGTGATAATTCTGAAAAGGATAAATTATTCAATTTGCACCAAACTTTCTTTTTTTCGTAAAATAGACAATCGGTTGATTGTAACACGGATCAGCAGCTCTTGCAATAACTTTTTTTCTAAATGTTATTAATCAGTGATAATGTCATGGTATAACTTTAGCGGGATAAATAAATTAACTCTGTGATTTTATATTTCTGACCAAACCTTAATTAATCTTTGAGCCGCCTCCTCTATTTCTTCGATATTTAAATGGGCAAATCCCAGAATAATAATAGGTTCTTTTGCTGGCGAATCTTTAAAATCTGCATAATAGTATTTTGACAACCCATAAACCCCTATTTCATGCCTGGCGGCAGCATCAATAAATTCTTTTTCAGAATGTCCCGAAATAATTTTTAGAAGAACATGCAAGCCGGCCTTGCTCTGAATAATCTCGCAAAATGCACTTGCTCTTTGACTTCTGAACAGATTAGTAAGTTTTTCCTTTCTCTGCCTGTAAATAAGGCGCATGCGGTTAAGATGACGCTCAAAGTAGCCATGATCTATAAATCTGCTAATAGTAAGTTGTTCGAAACCGGAAACCGTCGAAGAATAAAATCCCAAACTATTTTTAAACCGGGATAATAAGGCAGGTGGTAAAACCATATAACTCAGACGCAAAGAAGGCGCCATGCTTTTTGAAAAAGTACTTATATATATGACTTTTCCCTGTTGATCAAGTCCTTGTAATGCAGGAATAGGCCGGCCGTGAAATCTAAATTCAGAGTCAAAATCATCCTCGATGATATAGTGTTTATAGCTTTTATTTGTCCAATTCAGCAATTGATGCCTTCTTGTTGCTGTCATTACAGTGCCTAACGGGAAATGATGTGAAGGAGTAACATATACTATATTGGCATTGCAACTTTCCAGATCATTTATAGATATCCCCTGATCATCAAGTTTGATTAATTCGCATTGAGTTTTTAAACAGCTTAATATCTTATATGGTTTGCTATAACCAGGATATTCAAGAGCATATACATTATCATTTCCAAGAAGCTGCACAAGAAGACCAAATAAATACTCTGTTCCTGCTCCGACAACAATTTGCTCAGGATTACACTTAACATGCCGATAATCATTAAGATATTTAGCAATACTGCATCTTAACCCGTAATCACCTTGCGTTTCTGTCATATTAAGCAAAGCAGTTCCCTCGGTTCTTAATATCGCCCTTGAAAGCTTGCTCCAAACAGAAAAAGGAAACTCTGAAGTATCAACTGCATCGGTTCTAAAATCATATTTAAAAGCCTTTGTTTTATTAACAGATTCAGGAACTGTGCATAAAACAGAATTCACCGAATCTTGTGATATAGGTTCAGCAAAAGGATCTATCTCACAGATATAATACCCAGAACGCGGTTTTGCATAAATATAGCCTTCCGAAACCAGCTGATCATAAGCGGTTTCTACTGTATTTACACTTATTTTCAGATGATTTGCCAATGCTCTTTTGGAAGGCATTTTTGTATTGCTGTTCCATCCATTTGATTTAATTTTATTTTTTATATAATTGTAAAGTTGTTCATACAAAGGTTCATTCTCGGTAAAATCTATCGTAAACATATTAAACACAAACCTGCCACTTTTACGTGGGCTCTAATTCTCCTGTAACCCATCCTGCAACCTCGCTCAAAGCTGGGTGAATTATCATTGATTGATCTATTGCTGCTGTTGTATTTGCATCCGGACACAAACCTGGCCGCAATCTTTTATTAGTATCAAAAATTTGACCGTCAACGACCTGTCCATGTGGCATATCAGTTTCCTGCTCCTGACATCCTGCTCCCGCGTTCATCAGATATACATATGGCTGGATTAAAATAGCTGCATGAGAACCTATTATATGAACCCCGAGAATTTTATAATTTTCATCAGTAATTAACTTTACAAAACCGTCCTCGTCATTCCGTTCATAGCCCATAGCATAGCCACTGGCAACAGCTGAATATGGATTTTTGCCTACCAATACTTTGTGACCGGCTTGAATAGCCTGTTCCTGAGTAAGCCCCACATGTGCCACCTGAGGGTATGTAAAAATAGCCCAAGGCACATTATTATAATAGGCTTGGCGTTTTTCAGTTTGCTTCCCAAAAAGATTATGAACCAGAACCTCTACTTCATAATTAGCTTTATGTCTAAACTGATATTTGCCATTGATATCTCCAAGAGCCCACACCCGATCCTGAGTTGTTTGTAAAAACTCGTCTGTTTTTATCCAGCCTTTGGCATCAGTTTCTATATCTGTATTCTCAAGATGAAGAAAATCACTGTTTGACCTTAGACCTGAAGCAATCAGCAGCTCGTCACCTACAATTTCTGAAAAATTACCATGTTTATTTTTTATATTTATAATTTTCCCCTTAGCATCTTGGGAAATATTTTTAATTTCACAAGAGGTAAAAATACTAACACCATTTTTTTCCAGTTGCTTATGCAAAAGATCACTTATTTCAGGTTCTTCCTGATATGCGATTCTATCTTTTACTTCAATTAAATTCACTTTTGTTCCCAAAGCAGAAAAAATATGTGCAAATTCTAAGCCGATTGCACCGGCGCCTATAATATTAAGTGTTTTCCAAGGTTTCACAGGATATTTATCACCAAAAAAGCTTTCAGCAGTTATATATCCTACATCTTCCAAACCTTCGATCGGTGGAATAAAGGAGCGTGCACCGGCAGCAATAATAATTTTGTCTGCCTGTATAAGTTCTGATGCTCTATCATCATCGTATTCAACTGTAACCGTATTTTTATCTACAAAATGAGCACAACCTTTATATAGATCAAGCAAAGGTGTTTTTTCTAATTTCTTTTCAATCAAGGCACTCTGATTTATTTTATTCCATACCCTTTTTGAAACAGTATCCCAATCTATACTCTGTCCTTCTATTTTAAAGCCAGTTATTGCCGCATGTTCGAGCTCACGTCTAAGGTCAGCAACATATACCAGTATCTTTGATGGAATACATCCCTTAGTCAAACAGGTTCCACCCAGTTTACTTTTTTCTATAAGAGCACACTTAATATTATTTTGCATCGCCGCATCTGCAACAGAAATACCGGCTCCGCCTCCTATAACCAGAAGATCATAATTTTTCATTATCGCCACCTCTTGGATTCATTATACAGCAAAAAAATCTTAAAGCTAAATTGCAGGATTTTCGTATATGCGTTCACTCAAGAAAAGATTAACAAGTTCAGGGTCGAACTGCTTTCCAGATTCTTCTTTTAATTCTATAAGTGCCTGCTCAATAGATTTTGCAGCTCTATAAGGACGTTCACTTGTCATGGCATCAAAAGCATCTGCCAGATGGATAATTCTACTAACCAAAGGTATACTTTCACCCTTTATCTTACGAGGATAACCATTACCGTCCCATCTTTCATGATGTGCAAGCACAAGATCCGCTACATCTGCCTGCTGGCTTACAGAGGCCAGTATTCTATATCCTGTTTCTGCATGTCTTTTAATCAGACTCCACTCTCTGTCACTTAAAGTATCCTTCTTGTTGAGAATCTCAAAAGGTATAGCTATTTTACCTATATCATGATAAAGGCTGGCTTTTTTAATTTTTTCTATTCGTCTATCCGACCAGCCTAAGCTTCTGGCTATTTGTACACATAATCTACTTGTATTTTCACCATGTTTACCTTCATACGGCATATTACTCATTATCCCTATTATTGTTTGTAAAACTTTAAGTCTCATCGCAGGACTTTCAACAAGTTTATGCTGATACATCCACTCTTCCGCTTCCTGTATAAGCTCTCGAACTGAAATTCCCATTTCCTTCCTTGTTGACCAGCCCATAGAAAAAGAAAGTTCAAAAGGACCGAGCTTTACTTTTGAAGCAGCTTTGTGCAATCTGTCTACAACAGTCTCAACATCTTTTGCCTGAGTCTGGGGCAAAAGAAAAACAAACTCGTCTCCACCTATTCTGCAGACTATATCATCTGCTCTACTGCATTCAGCTATAGTTTGTCCGGCAAAATGAAGTAATTGATCACCCAAAGAATGTCCAAAAGCATCATTTACCAATTTCAAACCATTGACATCTATCATTATTACTGAAAGAGGCAAATTTCTTGCATTGTCAAGTCTATGCAGTGAGTGGTTAAAATAATGTCTATTATAAAGTCCCGTAAGCTGATCATGAAAACTAAGGTAGGCAACCCTTTCCTGATTGCTTCTTTCCTCAGTAACATCCTTTGAAGAGCTTACAATATATTCTTCTTTGTCCATACATACAGGATTCAAGCTGATCTGGAAAACCTTATTACCATTTGGAACTTCAGCTTCCAGCTCATAAGTAATAGGAACCTGAGCCAAAGTACAATCATCAAGACGGCGAATCATCTCTGCCGCTTTATCTGGAGAAAATATTGAATCAGGACCTTTATTGATAAGAGAATTATGTTTAATACCTGTCATCAATTCAAAAGCCTCATTGACTCTCACATAAATATATTTTTGATCGTCTTGTCTTCTCAATAAAGCTAAAGAATCCTGTGTGCTATTAAAGATTATTTCATTCTCAGCCATCAAACGTCTAATTTCATTTTCCCTGTTACGTCTGATTAAAAGCTGACTTAGTTGACGTGCATAAATTCTTACAGCATAATGCTGATCAAATTTTTTGCCTACAGGCATAAGCAATGTGAAATTGCCAATAACGGTACTTTCGTCCATTAACCTGACCAGTACAACTTCACCTACGTCTAAATTTTTTTCCAGTGCCATCATATCTTTTGTTTTTACAGGAATAGCAACAAGCCTGCTAATCGACTCAAAAACACTGACTATCGAATATACAGAACCATCTGACTCGCTGCGATCCTGTAAAATTTTTTTCTCGGGCAATTTATCATCTATGTTCCATTTATAACCTACAAGGTTTGGTATTTTGAGAATTTGAGCAATTTTTTTCTCTTGAACATCATCCCCGGCAATAGCTACCGTAGTCTGCCAAGAAGGTTCTTTCTGATCGACCAGATTCATTGCCACATAAGCAGCCTCAGAAATTTCCTTCATATAAAATACAAGACGCTGATAATTTATTTTATCAAAAGAAAGCTTGATAAAATCTTCAGATATCATTACCAGAAGCTCCAAGGCTCTTTGCTTTTTTTGTTCTCTATTATTGTTGTTATTTCCCAAAAAAACTTACCGCCTTTTATTATTACTTAATAAGCACAATCAAACCCATAAAAGCTACCAAGGTCAAAATTATATGAATTGAAATTGTATTGAGAACCATTTGCTTATCAGTCTCCTTCTTACCTGCCATGTATATAGGTATAACAAAAGGTGGTGGCAGTAAAAACAAAGTATAAAGAGCAATTTCATACGAAGAATCAAGATCCAGAAGATTACTGATAATAGTTTTATTTATCACAAAAGCAATTATCAAAAGTATAGTGATTCTACTTAGTGCAGTCAATAAAGGCTCTTTTATACGCCTGATATCAACTCTTAATTCAAAACCAATGGCAAGACATATCAAGGGCATAGTAAGTCCACCAATAAGATTAAGGGTTTCAACAATAGCTTCTGCTCCGGCATTTCCCTGCATCATAACAGATAAACCAATCAAACCAGCAGCAATACCTAAAATAATAGAAATAATTACAGGAGACTTAATAAATGAAAAAATTAACTGCTTAAAATTTGTGTTTTCACCGTTAGTTCTTTTTAGTACGCTAACTAGAATAAAAAAGACAAAAGTGACTTGACCAATGTCCATAATAGCCAGCTTATACATTTCAGCAGCTCCGTAAACAGCAACGAAAATAGAATACCCCATCATTCCTGTTTCAAAACCACTATAAAGAGACGGCCAATAAGCATTGTTAATGCCAAGAGGTTTTCTTAAAAAAGATGTTATTAAAAGCAAAATAGCACAAGAGAAAAACACAGCAATTACAATCAGAAGATATCTTGCTTCAAAAGCGGTATTAGCAAAAGCCGAAAAAAGCAATGCCGGCAATGTTAAATTAACGACAAGTTTTTTAATATCATCTATTGTTTCTTGTTTTACAACCTTAAACCTTCGCAAAAAATGCCCCAGCAATATCAATAATATTACCGGCAGCACCTTTGAAATTATTATAATAGCTTCGCTCATACAAATAATACCCTTTACCTGGCAAATTCTTTTTTATCACATATTCAAGCGCTTAATAATACAGCCAAAACAAACCAAAAATAATTATATATCCGCATTCCCAATTATGGTAATGCCTAAGGAGTCTCTGTCATTCATCAAATCGATATTATAAGGTTCAACTGCTTTGCCGTGCTCACGTATTATCCTTACAACCGGTCTAAGACATGAGCCTTGATGATTTTTTAAAACAATGCCTGTCGTATCATTGCTTAAGTTGACAGTAGTACCTGGAGAATATGGCGATATTCTATCTAAGAAAGCTTTTAAGACATTCATATCAAAAGCAGAATCTGCACCTGCCATGATAAACTCAATAGCTTCCGAAGGCGGTAATGCAGGTCTATAAGGACGGTCAGAAGTTAAAGCATCAAACACATCGGCAATTGCAATAATTCTGCCAAATTTAGAGATTTCGGTTCCAGCCTTACCCTGTGGATACCCTGATCCATCATGGCGCTCATGGTGGTCAAGAATCGCATCAAGTGTTGTATCATTGAATGCATACTTATCCTTAAGGTATGAAAAACCTCTCTCGGAATGGCTCTTCATTAAATCAAATTCATAATCATTCAAACGACCAGGTTTATTAAGAATCTCCTTAGGAATAAAAACTTTACCAATATCATGCATCATAGCAGAAACACCAAGTGTATGCAGCAAATTACGATTCATATTCATTGCTGTTCCAACCAGAACCGAAAGAACCCCTACATTAACCGAATGATAATATGTGTAGTCATCAAAAATCTTTAAATCCAAAAGATTAACATTCAGACCCTTGTTAGATAAAACAGCACTTAGGATCTCATCTACCAGAACATGGATTGTATCAAGTTTATCTACTGCATTTGGACGTTTACCTGCAACGCCTTGATGAAGTTCTTTAATTGCTCTTACAGAGTTTGCTCTCAAAGTATCCGATATGATATCGTCTATTAAAATATCTCTTGAGTACTGATCATCTATATATATACCTGAAAAACCCAGTTCCTTTATTTTTTCAATATAAGCCTCTTGTATAACAGCTCCTCGATTTAAAAGAAGCTCGCCATTTCTACCGGCAATACGCTTGCCGCAAATCATGCCCTGCTTTAAACAGTTAGTCGGAACATATCTCACAAATATTTCTCTCCTCGTTTTTCCGCAAACATCTTGAGAGTAAAATATCATGCCTAATAAACGTGCAGCGGATTTAAACTACAGCAGACTCTGAGGCATAATTTCAAACTTCAAAGCCCACTGAAATAATATTCTAACACGTTAATTCGCAAATAAACAATACGTATATGCTACGAAAATACCAGAAAAGATGGAGAAAAATTAAGATTTAATTGCAGTTTTCATTTATATTACATTTTCGCTCTTGATTTATCTCATTTTAGACAAATTAAACACTGCAGTAAGCTCATCGGCTACTCTATAAAACCTTGTTGCCTTTACCAATAGATTTCACCAGCATAGTACCATCTATAGGATCAAAAACTACTGTACGTCCATAATTGGCACCTGTATCTTCTGCCACCAATCTAATCTTAAGCCTGCTCAATTCTTTTTTAACTGTCTCTACATTACGATCACCTATGCTCACACCACTCGTTGCAAACATATTGGCTCCCCCTGCTATTTTAGCCGTAAGCCGGTAGCGGATACAACCTAATTGTTCCATCGTTTCCACCATTACAGAAATGGCACGATCAGCAAATTTAAAATTATCGGCGTCTGTACTATCACGAAAAGCTTCCGGCAATAAAATATGAGATAAACCGGCAACCTTTGCCGAACTGTCATATAAACAAATGCCCACACAAGAACCTAGAGCATATGTTACTAAAGTATCTGGCGGGACAGCAGTACTCTGATCTGAAATCCCTACAATTATCATCTGACCCATTCTACGCAACTCCCAGGCTTTCTAACATAGTCTTTAATGATTTTATTTCCGGCATAATAAGCAGATGACTTCGAATGGTATCCTCACTGCTGATAAAATCTTCCTCTATCAACAAAAGCTTGTCTCCCATGCTGCCAAATTGTGCAGCAGGATAACTCAGGATTGCACCAACCATGTCGATCGCTATTTGCGGTGTGGTTAATTCTATATCCAGATTAGTCATGGTAGCAATAGCATTTACATAAGAACCTGCTAATATATTACCGATTTCCATAATCGCAGATCTTCCCAGCTCAGAGATTTCTGAAAAGTCATTAATTTTTTCATCCAGCAAAACCTCTATTAATTTGCAGACAAATTTTTTCTCCAATAAAAAAAGCATCATACCTTCAACATCTTTTGCCATGTTTACAAGAATACCTACAACCTGATTCTCAGGACCTCCCAGCAAACCTGACATTTTGCTGACATCCATAATCCTCAGATCAGGGACCGACATATTCACTCTGTCGGCAAGGATATGAGAAAGCGCAGTTGCGGCATTACCTGCTCCAACATTGCCTATTTCAGATAACACGCTTAATTCAAAATCATTAATCTGATCATAATGTTCCATATATCCCACCTCCTGAAATAGAATTTTATCATAAATAGGTCAGTATCAAAAGATATTTTGTCTGTCTTTCGCCATTTATTCTTCAATATTACCAATATTATTGCATCAATACTTAAAAGCTTATTTATTATTAAGATTTTCAAAACTTTTCTAATCTGTTATGATAATCATTGTTTTGTAATTCTTATCAGACAAAAAGGAGTTATTTTACTTTGGATATTGTTAGCTGGAATGTAAATGGAATTAGAGCAGCAGCACGTAAAGGGTTGATAGAATATATGCTTGAAAGGCAGGCAGATGTTTACTGTTTTCAGGAAATTAAAGCTTACCCCGGTCAATTACCCCCAAAGCTTTTGGAAATAGATTCCTATAAAGCTTATTTCTGTCCTGCCCAAAGAAAAGGCTATAGCGGTACTGCAATTTATAGCAGAATAGCACCAAAAATGATCCGTCTTGGTCTTGGAAGAACAGATTTCGATCTGGAAGGCCGCATGATAGCCCTTGATTTCGGTAGTTTTGTGCTGTATAACGGCTATTATCCAAACGGTTCAGCCCGCGATGAAAGACTAAAATACAAATTAGAGTTTTATGATCATTTCCTGAACAAGCTCCAACAGGAACTAAGGCATGGTAAGGAAATTATTTTATGCGGTGACTTCAACACCGCTCACACAGAAATTGATTTAGCAAGACCGGAAGAAAACAGAAAAAACTCTGGTTTTTTACCAGAAGAAAGAGCTTGGCTGGATGAGCTTATAAATGCAGGCTTCACCGATGCCTTCAGGTTATTTAACAAAGAAGGCGGTAATTACACTTGGTGGGACATGAAAACAAGAGCCCGGGCAAGAAATGTCGGCTGGCGTATAGACTACTTTTTTGTTAGCAGCGGTCTAGAAAATAAAATTATTTCAGCTGAAATAGAGCCAGAAATTGAAGGATCAGATCATTGTCCAATAAATCTCAAAATATGAACAAAGGTCATTTATAACCAGGCAGCTTACCGCGTTCTATTTCTTTTAGGAGATCTGCAGCGTGATCTGCCGGCTTTACCTTCCTATAAATTCTGATCAGCTTACCTTCTTCATCATACACAAAAGTACTTCTTTCAACCCCCATATATGATTTGCCAAACATTCTCTTACTAACCCAGACATTATATAATTCGCATAATTTCCTATCCTTGTCCGATAAAAGAGTAAAATCAAGATTGAATTTGTTTTTGAAATTTGTATGACTATCTGGACTGTCCGGACTTACCCCTACTATTCTGTAACCATACTTTTCAAAAAATTCTCTTTTATACTCAAAAGCAACCGCCTGATTTGTACAACCAGGAGAACTATCTTTAGGATAAAAATATAAAATAAGCTTTTTGCCTTGTGATATTTCAGAAATCGAAACCTGACTTCCCTGATCATCAGCCAAATAAATATCCGGTAATTTATCTCCTATTTGCATCATAAAACACCTCAGCTTTATTAACCCCTCTTGTAAAATCATTGCAGAACACCTGGTTCATGAATATTCACACAATGAGATATTAACAAAGCTAAGACTATATTGCTGTAACAGCTGACGCAAAAATCAATTGCTATTTTTTCTTTCTAAAGCAGCATTAACAAAACCGGCAAAAAGAGGATGCGGCCTGTTGGGTCGGGACTTGAATTCCGGATGGAACTGGCAGGACACAAACCAGGGATGTTCCGGCAATTCTATCATTTCGACAATTCTATTATCAGGCGAAGTACCACTTATTATCATACCGGCAGCAGTTAAAGAGTCACGATAATCGTTATTTACTTCATAACGATGACGATGACGCTCATAAATCAGATTTTCACCATATGCCTGATAAGCCTTGGAATTGTCTTTCAATGCACAGGGATATTGTCCAAGTCTCATTGTACCGCCAAGCAGCTCAACATTTTTTTGTTCCGGCATCAAATCAATAACAGGATACCTGGTACCTGAATCTATTTCTGCACTGTTAGCATCTTTATAACCAAGAACATTTCTGGCAAATTCAATAATAGCAATCTGCATACCAAGACAAATCCCCAGATAGGGAATTTTATTTTTTCTGGCATAAGCAGCAGCAATTATTTTACCTTCTATCCCCCTGGTACCAAATCCTCCAGGCACAAGAATACCGTCAACATCACCAAAAAAACCAGAAGCGTTATTATCATTTACTTCATCAGAATCCACCCATTTTATTTCAACTTCTGACCTTGTATTAATGCCACCATGAGTTAATGCCTCTACCACACTTAAATAAGCATCTCTTAATGCAGCATATTTGCCAACAAGAGCAATTGTAACTTTATTGTGTGGATTCTCCAGTGCCTCTACCATATTATGCCAGTCTTCCATTTCCGGAACAGCAGCCTTAAAACCAAATCTGCGGCAAACGATCTCTGCCAGACCTTCCTTCTCCATAGCTAAAGGAACTGCATAAAGTAAAGGCAAATCAAGATTTTCTATTACACAATCCTGTGGCACATTGCAGAATAAAGCAATTTTGGCTTTCAGCTCTTCACTAATGCCAATTTCTGATCTACATACAATAATATCCGGTTGAATGCCCAAACTTAGCAGATCTTTTACAGAATGCTGTGTAGGCTTGGTTTTTTGCTCTTGAGAGGCTGCCAGGTATGGTACTAAAGTAACATGAATAAACAGGCAGTTGTCTCTGCCTACATCGCTGGCAAATTGTCTGGTTGCCTCAATTATAGGAAGACCTTCTATATCACCAATAGTTCCTCCTATTTCTATAAGCGCAACATCATATCCTGTTTTACCTTTTTGTATACGATCTTTTATTTCATTGGTAATATGCGGGATAACCTGAACAGTTCCCCCCTGATAATCACCCTTACGCTCTTTTTGAATAACAGACCAATATATTCTTCCGGAAGTCACATTACTGTTTTGCGACAAACTTTCATCAATAAAGCGTTCATAATGTCCCAGATCCAGATCCGTTTCGGCTCCGTCATCAGTTACAAATACTTCTCCATGCTGATAGGGATTCATAGTGCCAGGATCAACATTTAAATAAGGGTCAAACTTCTGCATAGTGACTCTAATGCCTCTGGCTTTAAGTAATCTACCTAATGAAGCAGCAGTTATTCCTTTTCCCAAACCAGAAACAACCCCACCTGTCACAAAGATGTATTTCATATAATCCTCCGATATTTATAGATTTTCATGAAATGCTAATCCACCTTGATTAACGCATTTATAAAGACAAAATGCCATGAAGAAAAAACAAGTATATCATTCATTTTTTATTTGTTAACGGATAAGATTATACATGTTTCAAGTGCAATATGCAATTGAAAAACAACAATCCTGCATGTGTTAAAAAGTGAATGATTAGGATAAAATATTTGTTAATATAGAAACAAATTATTTGACTATATATACCGATCAGATACCATAAATTGGAGGTTTATTATGAAATTTGATTTAATCATCAATTCCCTTTTCGAATTACAAGATTCTGACTACAAAAAATTTACTCAGAAGCTGATTCCTGGTATAGACAAAGATCTGATAATAGGAGTTCGTGTTCCCGCACTAAAAAAACTTGCCAAAGAATTGTATAGAAGCAATCGTGAATTGTGTCTGGATTATCTGGAAAATTTACCACATAGATATATTGAAGAAAATAATCTGCATGCTTTTCTGATCGAAAATCTTTCTGAATATGAGCTTACATTAAAAATGACAGAAAAGTTTTTGCCTTTCATAGACAACTGGGCAACCTGTGATCTTTTCTCCCCACGTGTTTTCAAAAAACATCCAGAAGAGATGTACCAAAAAATTCTTATTTGGCTAAAATCAAAGAAGACCTATACTGTACGTTATGCAATAGGCTTGTTGCTTTCCAATTATCTGGACAAAGAATTTAAATCGACAATATTAAGACTTGTGGCAGATGTGGATTCGCAAGAGTATTATATACGCATGATGATAGCCTGGTTTTTCAGCACGGCACTTGTAAAACAATATGACACTACAATTCTGTATATAGAAAACAAAAGTTTGGAGCCGTGGACACATAATAAAGCCATTCAAAAATCGATTGAAAGTCGAAGAATAAGCGAAGAGCGCAAAAATTATCTGCGGAGCTTGAAAATAAAAACTCATAAATAATATTTTCAGACTTCAATTATCATGCTTTATTTTGTAAACTGCTTTTCTCGCTTGTTCGGTCAATTCTGCTGGAACGACAAAATTAAAAGTGCCGGTGTTACTGCGGTATGCTCCAATCACCTGGTAACTGCCGCTTATCATCCCGGCTGTCATATTGTTATCAGTAATAATCTCCTGAAATTTTATATCAATGAGTTTCGTACCAAATCCTGTCCAGGCATGGAATTCTCCTGCGGTATAAACACCATGCTCCGCCAGAACAACAAGTCTACTGCCATGCTTTAACTTTTGCAGACGGTAAGCAGTAGTTATTACGGCAGCCAGGGAAGAAAAAATTGCAATACCTAACATAATAAGTAAAAAGACAACTTTTTCTTCCACCAAAAACATACCGGCAATAGCTATGAAGACACAAAAAAACAAAATAGTAATTAATGCGATGAAATTCATCCCTTTAATTTCTGACGCAGTTTTATCGGCACTCAAATTATAGGAATTTCTATCTGCCACAAATGATAAAAGTGGAAAGCCCATTGCTTTTTTATACTTTTGTTCTTGTCCGGCATATACAATTAAAATAATAACCGATAAGATAAGCACAAAAGCACCCATTACAACAAGTCCATATCCATCCATGTCATTCAATCTTTTAAGACAATGGTTACCAAACAAAACCACCAATAGACCAAAGATAGCCAACAGTCCTGAAAACAAGTAGACTTTTTTATAAAGCAAGGGCAGTTTTCCCATATACTATTCCCCTGTAATTCTGATATTTTAGCTTATTCACCCATCATTCCCACTCTATGGTAGAAGTAGGTTTAGGCGTTAAATCATATAACACTCTGTTTACACCTGTAACTTCATTTGTAATGCGACTTGTAATAGACTGCAGCACTGCCCATGGAAGTTCAGGCACCTCTGCGGTCATTGCATCTATGGTATTAACAGCCCGTACAATAACAGGCCACTCAAAACTTCTTTTGCCGTCTTTTACTCCAGTAGAACAAAAATCTGGAACAACAGCAAAAAACTGCCAGATATTTTTTGCCAGATCATTTTTTTCGAGTTCCTCATGCAAAATCGCATCAGATTCTCTGACGGCTTCTAAACGATCTCTTGTAATTGCACCAAGACAACGCACTCCCAGACCAGGACCTGGAAAAGGCTGACGATGAACCATGCTATCAGGCAAACCGAGCGCGGAACCTACAGCTCTAACTTCATCTTTGAACAACATTTTGACAGGTTCTACCAATTCAAACTTCAAATCCTCCGGCAAACCTCCGACATTATGATGGCTTTTAACTGCTTTTACAGTTTTTGTACCGCTTTCTATAATATCAGGATAAATTGTGCCTTGTCCAAGATAATCTATACCTTTAAGCTTTCTAGCTTCTTCTTCGAAAACTCGAACAAATTCCTCGCCTATTATCATCCTTTTTTGTTCAGGATCATTTATATTTGTAAGTTTATCAAGGAAGCGGTCAACCGCATCAACGTAAATCAGATTAACACCGAGCTCTTGTCCAAAAATCTTAATTACCTGTTCTGACTCACCTTTACGCATAAGTCCATGATTGACATGAACGCAAGTCAAACGGTCCCCGATGGCTTTAACCAGAAGTGCTGCAACCACCGAACTGTCTACACCACCAGATAAAGCAAGCAGAACTTTGCCATCTCCTACCTGTTTGCGTATAAGATCAATCTGATCCGAAATAAAATTCTCAGTATTCCAGTTAGTTTGAGCAGAACATGTTTTGAAAATAAAATCGGAGATTTCTTTTTGCCTTTCTCCGCTATCTTCCGACCATGCTTTAGCACCATTATGATCTACCTGTAAAATAGGTAATTCACTATTATATACAGCTTCCGAAGCATCTATACTAATCCCCTCAACAACTCTGTTCAAGCCGCCATTTAGAATAATACCGCGAATATTCGGCAGTGCAGAAATTTCCTGCTCTGTAATATCATGCGGATGAATCTCACTATAGACACCCATTGCACGTATCTCACGTGCTAATCTGGCATTTTCATCACTCCCCAGATCCAGTATTAGTATCATGTCTTGTTTCATTTCACTTGTCCCCCATATAACTTATATAAAATGACTATTTTTCAATTCCTACAATGAATTAATTAATTGTAGGAATTAATAACTACTTTCCAAGTCCTTGATTTTTTTGTAATAGGCTTCGTTTACAGGAACAGGAACATTATGTCTTGATGCTATTTCAATGACAGTTCCGGCAAACAAATCTACTTCAGACAACCTTTTGGCCAAGGCATCTTGCCGCATCGAAGGATAGCCGTCAGGATTTAATGTGTATAAAATTTTAATATACCTATCATAATCGCTTTTGGTAAGCGAAACACCTTCCTTCTGTGCAATAGCAATTACTTCGTACATTGCCGCAGACATAGTTTCAAATATTTCCTTATTTTTCAAGACTCCCTCATAAGTTGTATCGTAAACCATACAGGTTTGATTAACACCAACATTAAGCAAGAATTTTGCCCATAAAGCGTGTTGAATGTCCTCTTCTACAGTATAAGGGATCTGGACTGCGTCGAATAATTGAACAACTGACTGCAGCGCCTCTTGCTGCTGTGGTTTAGCAGTTCCAATCTGTAGTTTTCCTTGCTTGGTATAATGCAGTCTATTATCTTCACGCATAGCATCCATACCTATAGCTACGCAGGGTACCAGATTTTTATCTCCATAACGCTCTGCAATTATTTTTTCACTACTAATGCCATTAAGTAAGGAAACAATTACCGTATGACTGCCCACAATACTCTCAATTATATCAAGAGCAGAAGTAAGGCCATTGTACTTTGTGGCAATTATAATCAAATCTGCTTTTTCAGCATCTTTATAATCCTTTGTAACAAAGGTTTGCTCTTTCCCGTTTATATAAAAACTCTTGTTTTTGTTTTTTTGGAATCTATCTGCATCCATGATATAGCAGAAATTTTCTCTTCCCAGATACCCTTGAAGAAGCTCTCCATACATTAATCCCAGAGCTCCCATTCCTACAACAGCAACTTTTTGAATAATCACAACAACTCTCCTGTGTATATTAATAAAACTTTTATTTCAAATCCAGCCCTTATCTCGCCAGTACTGATTATCTGCGGACAAAGTTTTTTCTTTTTTGGCAAGGTTTTTATGTAGATTTCTACTGATAAACCAAATTAATCTTACCTTCAAGCTTTTTCGAACGCGAAAAGAACTTATATATTTCCTTGCCAGTTGATTTATTTTTTTTTCAAACTTTAATCTCCTTTTTTCGGATATTTCTTCCCAAACAACTCCTTCCATAAGACCAATCCCTCTCATTTTAACATGAGATACTCCCAGCCAGTTAAGGCTGGTTTTAATATCTTTTTGTGCAGAACCATTTGGAGCACCAATACTATTGCTTATGATAACAGCTTTTTTGTCCAGCATAGCCTCATCAGGCCTATGGACTGTCCAATGGCAGCAAAAATGATCAAGCAAAGCTTTTACCTGCCCGGGAACTCTCAGAGCATAAACAGGAGTTGCAAAAACTATAAGATCAGCTTCAATTATCGCATTCCAAATTGGCATTGTTTTTTTAGAATGGGGACATTTTAATTCGCTGATAAGGAAACAATTTTTGCACCCGCAACAAAATTCCGGCATATCCTTAGGAAGATAAAATTCAGTAATTTCATTTCCTGTTCGCAGATTATCCAGAAAGATATTCTTTATTCGGTATGTAACACCCTTGATTTCTGTTCCCGTAATGACTGTAATTTTCATATGTTTTCCTTCCGTGCCGGTAGTTTGCCAAAACAATATCGTTTTTTCGTAACAACATTCGCAAAATACTCTCCAGGAAACATTATACACGGATTACAGATTTCTTTACCAGTAGAATCACTTAAGCGATTCTGCTATTTTCAGCAGTTCTTTTTTTTCTACGGTTCCCGAAATGGTAAAGCCGTATGAGTCACTACTGAAAATTATAGTATTATACCCTTTATTTTCATAATATATTGCTTCAAGTTCATTGACAAAAATCTTCTCAATTATTGTATTTTCAGTATCAATTCCCAAATGGGTATTCCCTAGAATATACTGATCATAGGTAATAATTGAGTCTTCCTCATTTTTGTATTCGCAATAATACGACAAGATAAGCTCCTCTTTATATACCATGCTATATCCTTCCGGTATATACTCAGGCACAATAATCTCTGCCAATATCGGCGTGCTATCTTCCGGAATTTCTTCTTTGTTAAAAATAACAGATGTAAATTTATCATAAGTTTCAACTATAAATTTAACAAATGGTTCTCTTAGTGCTTTCACACTAAACACGGTAGTTGTCATCATTAAAAGTATAATTAATACTAGACAGGCAATTTTTTTGCCAACCGAATTAATCAAAAAATAATAGGATCTTCGCTGATCCCTGATTAACTTATTCATTTTGCGCTCAAATTTTTCGGAAAAAACTACTTTCTGCAATTTTTCCTCACTAGGGAGCGTGGCCAAATATCTTTCTTGTTGAAGACGCAAAGCTTCTTTAAGATTTTTTCTGCCCAATTCTGAATAATTCATACACTTAATTCTCAACCTTCAAAATGTCTGCAATAATTTTCCTGGCACGTTCCAAACGCTTTCTGACCGCACTATTGCTTACATCTAAAAGATCGCCAATCTCCTTATCGCTATAATCGTGTAGATATTTCAAAAGCATGACTTCTCTGTAAATATCAGGAAGTTCATTGATTACCGAAACGATAATCTCAAGATCAAGGTTCGCAAAATCAGGAGCGTCAGTAACCAGACTATCTGCATACTCGTCAAAACTTTCTGCATACTCTTTTTTTCTTTTGCGATACATGTCTTTTGAAACACTCTCAATAACTATAACGATGAAACTCTTGGTTTTGTGACAAAAAATATCACCAAATTTATTTATATATTTTGTCAGCTTTATAAAAGCATTATGAACAGCATCCTCAGCAAGATATTCATCGCGTAAAATCCCTTGAGCAATATACTTCATCAATTTACGATAAGCATAGTATAGTTGCTCAAATTTTTCCTTATCTTCCTGAGACTCTATTAGACTAAGGTATATACTTAACATAATTCACCTATTATATCTGAGTGATAATAAACAGGTAATATTGTAGCACTTTTTACACGAAATCGCTCAGTTAATAGACAATTAAATTAGCTTTGTTGGTTATATATATTTTAAATCAAAAAAAGCAACTTTTTTTAATTGCGCAGGCACTGGAATGTGTTAGTATTAAAGAAAAATCCAAAAATAATTTGATTAAAATTTGGTCATTGAAGAATAGAATACATTTGCAGGTATTTATTAACTTGCACAGGAGCATGATGTGATTAAAATCATTTTAAGCATATATATTTTTGCCAGTGTTATTTTACTGTCTATCATGTTTGTCTACTCTTATGCAAGAGGCAAGTCAGCTTTTGGCAGAGCTTTTGGTTTGCTTGCTTTAACCGCAGACATATACATGCTAGGGTATCTTTTAGAAATAAATGTTGAATCATTAAGCGACCGAATGTTTTGGAACCAGATTCAGTATTTCGGCATTCCTTTTTTCCCTGTTTTTTGGTTATTAGTCTGCTTGCTTTTTACCGGTCGTCTCCAAAAAGCCTGGGGATCTATAACGGCTGCAATATTTGCAATTCCTGTAATAACATTTTTTTTACGATTAACCAATTCTATGCATGGTTTATATTACTCTGGAGTTGGACTGAAACAAGTTGGCGATATTACCTTCGTAGTTTTAGACAAAGGCCCTTGGTATTATGTCCAAATGACCTATATTTTAGTTGTTCTTATTATGTGCACAGCATTCTATCATCGTAAACTTATAAAAAGCAGCAATTTGGAAAAAAAACAGTTTAGATTGCTTTTTATAGTATCGCTCATACCTTTTATTTCGCTTTTATTAATCGTAATTGATCCTGGCAAACAGGGAATAGATTATACTGCTCTCGTTTTGCCTCCATGTGCCCTGCTCATTAATTATGCTCTTTCACGTTATAATTTTTTGGAGTTAAAATTATTGGCAAGGGAAAAAGTTTTTGAAGAAAGCTCAAAAGGCTTAATTCTCATGGATAAACAGAATACTATCAAAGACTTTAATGAAGCCAGCGTTCGATTTTTTTCTTGGTTTAATATAAAACTTGACTATAAAGATTTAAATACGATTTTAGCCAGTCGAAAAGATATACTACAGAGTGTTTATGCCAAGGAGCAAAGTATATATACCGTAAAAGTGGAGGACGAAAATCATTTTATAGCGTTTTCCTCAAAAAACATCGGTAAAAGCAATGAAATTGCAGGCATTTTATTATCTATAGAGGATGTAACTGTAAGAGAAAATTTGACAATGCAATTAAAGCAAATGGCTCAAACAGATGGCCTAACAGGAATAAATAATCGCCGTAGCTTTGTTGAAGAGTCTGAAAAAGCAATCGAACGGGCAATACGTTATGATGAGTCAATTTCTTTGCTAATGATGGATATCGATCATTTCAAAATAATCAATGACACTTATGGTCATACCTGCGGAGATAGTGTTTTAACGGCTATTGCCCAGCTTATTAGATCTACCTTGCGTTCAACTGATATCTTCGGCCGAGTTGGCGGTGAAGAGTTTGCTGTGCTTATGATAAATACAGATATTAATGAGGCTTTTTCCAAAGCAGAACAACTACGTCATCTGGTTGAGAAGCTGAAAGTAGATTGGTCAGGCAATGAAATCAATTTAACCATCAGCATTGGGGTGGCAGGATTTTCAAAACACACGCAAACTTTGGATCAACTGGTAATCTGTGCAGATGCCGCCATGTACAAAGCCAAGGATAAAGGTAGAAATCAAACAGTGGTCTATGGAAAGTATTGATTTTCCCTAATCATTAGCTAATGGTATAATTGATTTGATTGCACTTTTTTGCAATCGAAACCATATCCGCTAAAAGGAGGAAAAGCTTAATGGAAGACTTTGACAAAAATGTCAAACCGAAAATCCCTGCAGCTCCGGCAGGCTTAATAAAGAAAATTGTAATCGCTGTCATTGTAGTTGCAATTCTTGCTATTGGGTCTACTATGTTTTATACAGTCGAAGAGCAGGAACATGCTGCCATTTTAACATTTGGCAAATTAACAAATGAACAAGTGGATGCCGGATTATATTTCAAGGCTCCCTACCCAATCCAAAGAATAGTTAAAGTACCAGCCAAATTAACTCAGAAAATTGAAATAGGTTTTCGTACATCGAGTGATGGAACCGTCATTTCTGTAGAAGACGAAGCACTTATGATCACAGGTGATGAAAATATTGTGCATGCTGATGCTATCGTAGAATGGCGCATTAGTAATGTGAAAGATTATCTTTACAATATTTCAAATGGCGAAGAGTTTTTGCAAAATGCCACTACGGCGGCAATTAGAAGCGTTATCGGGTCTGCTAACCTTGACTTTGCCATAACAGATGGTAAAACAGAAATCGAAGCAAGAGCAACTGAACAATTACTGGAACTGCAAGATCGTTATCAGTCAGGAATTCATATTATTGCTCTGCGTTTCCAAGATATTGAACCACCCAGTGGCGAAGTGCAGGCAGCATTTAAGGATGTAACAAATGCTAGAGAAGAGCAAAACACAAAAGTAAATGAAGCTCGCCGTTACGAAAATGAAAGAATTCCTGTTGCCCGAGGCGAGGCACAGGCACTGCTCGAAGCAGCAGAAGCCACAAAAGAAGAAAGAATATTCGCCGCCACAGGTGATGTTGCAAAATTTAATGCTATTTACGAAGAGTATCAAAATAATCCAAACATTACAGAATATCGATTAGTAGTCGAAACACTTGAACAGATCTACCCCAATGCCAAAATCATTATAACGAATGAAGATGGCAACACGGTTCAGTACCTCCCATTAAATGAATTACTTAACCGTAATACACAGGGAGGTGTCACAGAATGAAAAAGAAAAGCAATAAACTTTTGACAATTGCAGCTTTTGTAGTTTTGTTAATTATTCTTATGCTAAATTCGATATTTGTTGTCAGAGAAGGTGAATTCCGCGTTATTCTACGCTTCGGAGAAGCCGTTCGCATTTATGACGAACCTGGCCTGCAGCTTAAAATACCGTTTATTGAATCCAACACATCCTTGCCAAAATATCAGATGATATACGATAGTGCGGCAACTCCTATACTAACTTTGGATCAAAAGCCGATTATTGTAGATAACTATACTGTTTGGAGAATCAACAATGCCCAGCAATTTTTAAGGACATTACAGACAATCAGCTCTGCTGAACAAAGGCTTGATGCCGCAGTTTATAACGCTGTTCGCAGACGTTTATCAGCTACAGAATATGGTGATATAATCAGCGCTGAGACTGCAAGAGGCAATTTAAATGATGAAATCCAACGTGAAGTTATGCTTGCCATGGAAGGCGGTAATACAGGAATACAAATTATCGATGTCCGCATCAAAAGAACCGACCTTCCTGAAGAAAATAAAGATAGTGTTTATAACCGTATGATTTCAGATCGTAGATCTATAGCTGCAAGTTATCTTTCACAAGGTGACGAGGAAGCCCGTCGTATTACATCTGCCGCTGATCGTACTGCTAATATTATCATTTCCGAAGCAGATGCACAGGCTAAGCAAATTATGGCTGAGGGGGAACAGGAAGCAGCCCGTATCTATAACCAAGCCTACGGAGCAAACCCTGAATTTTACAAATTATATCGCACACTCGAAAGTTATAAGAAATCATTTAACGGAGAACCCGTCATCATGTTGCCGATAGATTCTCCTTATGCCCAATTGCTGATGGGATTAAATGAACAAAGCCAGACAAGTACCCAGACCCCTGACCCTGAAGTGCCTGAAACAGATGAGTAGTCTGCCAATTCAATAAGAGCAAACAGTTAAATTTAAGGACTGTTAACAATCAGTAATTTGATTCCTCCAAAGTAGAAGTTCTAAGGAAATTTAGATAATCTATTTTGGAGGTTTTTCTATCTCAAAAACGGTTATTACGTATATTTCTCTGATACTGTTTAGGTGTAACTCCTATATAGGCCTGACAAGGAAAAGCCGATACTCCATGCTTAATGATTTCTTTTCTTTGATCATTTAAAGGAATTACAGTAACTGTTGATAACATATCTGTCTACCTTCCTTGTCTCTCATTCATCGCAAATCTACCAAACGAATTATGTCGCAATAATTATATTTAATGTCGCATATTAAGAAGACCTAACGCATTCTATTCGTTATAATTATACTTGTGATTAATAAGTATAATCAAACAAAAAGGAGAAATTATGCAATACAATCATATCGTTTTTGATCTAGATGGAACACTTATAGACACCGAAAATGCTGTTTTGAAAACCTGGCAATACACACTTGAAACATATGGTTTAAAGTATTCTATTGAAAAATTGAAAATAGTGTTAGGAATTACAACGCTTAATGCTCTTGAACTGCTTGATGCCTCGGTAGATCAGAATTTTGAAAATAAGTGGATGCAGTGTTATAGCAAATTTTCAGATCAGACCACTTTCTTTCAAGGCACAGAAAATATGCTGCTTTCTATGAAAGCAAGCGGATTGCATCTTGGAGTTGTTACTTCCCGAAAAAAATTGGAGTTAGAAAACTATTTTCGCAAATTCAATCTTGAAAATATATTTAATCTAGTTGTTTGTGCAGACGATACGCTAAATCACAAACCAAATCCTGAACCTCTTCTTTATTATGCAAAAGAATCCGGCGCAAACCCTGATAAATGCCTTTATATTGGTGATATGCCAACAGATATTCAATGTGCAAATGCGGCTGGTTTTGCTTCTGGATTTATGAACTGGAACCAGTCATCTGTTTTGGTTCCTGATGCAGACTATACTTTTTCTTCGCCTGAGGAACTATTAAAATTTTGCGATCGATAGAATAAGTCAGCGATTTATTTTCCAGCTTCTTACAACTTTTTAAATGATTAAAACGGCTGCAGTTTCTCGAACTTGCAGCCGTTCAATAGTTGCTATTCTACAATTCTCCATGTTTCCATCAGGGCAGATTCAACAATTCTCTCACAAATAACCAGTTCTCTTGCACCTGCTTCAAAGGTCGGAAAGTCAATCGAACCGCAGCCACCGTCTAGTATATATCTGTATATCTTCTTGAAAAGCTGCTTGGATGTATCTGCAAACCCTTCATTGTGTCCGCCCGGATAGCTGATTATGTTTCTGGCTTCCTCCAGCATCAATGACGGATCTTTCATGAGCAACTGATTGGCGCCGTCTCTGTTGCCAATCCAAAGCTCATTACAGCGCTCAGAGTTAAAGACCATCGATTTTTTACTGCCATATATTTCTAAAAACAGCCTGTTTTTTCGCCCTGCCGCCACCTGATTTACCGTAAGGCTTCCATGTGCCTTTCCATCAAAATTAATCAACACTGTCGCATAATCCTCAGTGTTAATATCAATATCCGCATAGTCCTCTGGTTTGAGCATTTTCCCTGAATACGTCTCTACCGGTTTCAGTGGTTTTTTTCTGACAGGGTGAAACGTCGCAAAATCTGCACATACTTTCTTGGTTTTTAATCCAGTGACAAACTCCACCAAATCAAACCAGTGAGATCCTATATCGGCGATTGCACGGCTTTCTCCGCTGTACTTAGGTTCGAGGCGCCAGTTATAATCGGTCTGATAGAATAGCCAGTCCTGTTGATAGGAACCATTAACCGCAAAAATTTCGCCCAGTTCACCGCTTTCAATCATTGCTTTTGCCTGATGCATAATCGGATAAAATCTGAGATTAAAGTGAACAGAATTGGTAAGACCTTTTGCCCGCGCAAGTTGGATCAGTGTCTGTGCCTCTTCGCTTTTCATCGCTAAAGGCTTCTCACAGACAACATGCTTACCTGCTTCCATAGCTTCTTTTGACATTTGGTAATGCAGGTGATTCGGCGTACAAATATGAACAACGTCAATATTCTCGTCGGCCAGCAGCATACGATAATCTCCGTACGCTTTGGGAATATCTAGTTCTTTTGCTTTTGCCACTGCTGTTTTATCATCCACATCCGCAAGTGCAATCACATCGGCCAACCCAGTACGTTTAACAGCCTCTATATGTACAGGCCCGATAAACCCAGTTCCAATAACTCCAATTTTTAATTTTCCCATCAAAACATCCTCCGTTTTAATCATTTTGCAAAAGCCAAACCAACGTTACCAATTCCTATCAATGCAGCCTCTTGAACATTATACAACTGGATCTCCATACCATTTGAATGTTCTGATATATTTTTCTTCACCATTTCCTGAAATCCTTTTAGTCCATAAAAGGTTGCACCTTCAACAATGACGCATATCGGGGTTTCAATCGGTTGATATATTTTTTTTGAAATAGCGAGTATTTTTATACTTACTAGCGCGGCCGCTCTTTCTATCAGGCATTTTGCAAAAAAGAAAAGCATATCCCTATCGTTCTCACTTGAATAAATCTGGCTGTATATCCCGCTTGTACGGTCTTCAAAAAACGAACTTAAATCCTTTGTTCCTAGCGTACTGTGCTTTTGAAGTTTTTCACAAAACCCCTTAGAAAACAGATGACTATCACAGGCCTTCTGTATCAAATAAAAGAACAATTTTCCCAAATACTCGCCGGAAACCATCTTTTCCAAAACAGCTGTATTCGGCATACTGGTGGTAGCATCGAATTCCTGATCTATTATACTGATCGTTGAGGGCACATAGCTGCCTGACTCAACATTGATAAACATAGTCTTAGTTGCTGCATCATCTATCTTTTTTATGTTTTCTGCCTTTTCAATATAGCAAGCATTTACCCCGGTTCCCATCACAACTCCAAAGTAATTCTGAAAAGCGTCTTCAAGCTGCAGCATCGCCCCTGCAACACCAACCGTATCATTGATTAATATTACCTTGACATCTTCACCAGTTCTTTGTTTGATTGCCTTCCTCAGACTGCTTGCCAGTGGTTTTCCGCTGATATCGGTTATCTCAATTTCTTTTGACAAGTCTGAAACACTACCATCCATATCATTGTTATGGTTGATCTGATGAGCAAATGAAAAGCATATGGTTTTGCTGTAACATAAATAAGGTTCAATATTATCCACCAGATTATCGATAAACGCATAGAAGCTTACCGGCTCGTCTTTTCCCAATATAGGCGCTTTTTTAATCTTGATGATTTTTGTTTTAAGGCCTGTAAGCTCTAATAACGCGACTCGAAGATTGGTTCCGCCTACATCAACAGCAATCGCCTTGCCCCCTTTTTCTGGATGCAGCCTGCCCTCGATATAAGTCGGCACCATAGGCAAACCTTTATCCGAGATAAGTCCCAGTTCCATTTGACTGATGAACCGTTTAATTTCTTTTTCAAAATCGAAGTCTTTGTACTCCAAACCGTTTTCTTCAAGAAAACGTAGTGCTCGATCCAAAATATCGCCCAATTTTCAAGCTCCCCTTTAACTTTATTGCAATTTTGTGTCAGAATGATTGTCACTTATTGCTCGCCATTAAAGCGTCGCACCGCCTTTGCAAGAGCAGCAATGTTTTCGGCGGGCACTTCCGCCGTTATATTGTGAATCGTATTGAACACAAAACCGCCGTCTTTGGCAAAAATGTCACAGCATTCAAGTGCCTCCGCTTCGACTTCCTTGGGTGTACCGAATGGAAGTGTTCTTTGAGTATTAATACCGCCACCCCAGAAAACGATATCACTGCCAAACTTTTTTTTCAGATGATGCCTATCCATGTTATGTGCACTCCATTGAACCGGATTTAATATGTCGAATCCCGCTTCAATCAGGCAGGGAATCAGTGGCTCTATTGATCCGCAAGAATGCTTAAATGTCTTCCAAGTAGTGTTTTTATGAATCCACTTGTTTATACGCTTGTAGTGCGGCATATACAACGCTTCGAAAGTTTCAGCGGAACAAAATGGTGCGTTTTGCGTTCCAAAATCATTTCCGCAAATATACGCAACCTGAACGCTTTGTCCGACAATATCCCATACCTTTTGCAGGTTTTCAATCGCTACATCGATCTGATATGTAAAAACTTGATGTAGAAAATCTTGCTGTGTAATCGTGGCCATATACCACTCGGAAACATCCCTTATTCCTTTTGGTTTTTTTAATGACATTGCTGGAACCAGACCAATGTCGCCAATTCCGGTGCCACCGAAATTACCTACAACCGCATTCGAGCAGTCAGCCTTCTTTTCCACTTCTTTTCTCAAATAATGAAGCGTTCTCTCATCAATATGTGCAAACTCCTCGGTATTATCTTCGACTTTGAGATTGTCTTCGTCAAAATTTGTATCTCTGATACACGCATCAAAGAAATATCCGCCTTTTGCAATTGCTGCTGACGGCTCATAGTTTTTATCTCCTTGCGCATATACACGTATAACCCCTTCAGTTTCATCAACAACAAAGTCTTCACTGACCAAAACAATCTGCCCCCATGGTGTTTTCCATTCTTTGAATTCTTCATTAAAATTGCCAAACAGAGTGTTGGGGTTCCACAGCAGATCAGTATCAATACCCATCGCTTCTTTCAAATCATCTTCTACTAAACCCAACATTTGAAAAGGTTCAATAACCGTTACTGGTTTTTTCTCCAACCCGTAATACTCTCTTAAAGCTTCCAGCGGCTTTACATGGATACCACTTGTGGGCGAAGACCCTATGTCCAACGGCACTTTGCCGGCCTTGTGATTGATTGCATCAATCACCCTTTGTTTTGAACTCATTGCAGTACCTCACAGTCTTTAAGTTGCTTTTGCCTGAATTCTAGAAAGTTCCTTTTTTCAACTTCTCGTCAATAAATCTTTTTGCTCTTGGGATATCTCCCGCATCAAGATGTTCAATAATCAGCGGCATATTTGAATGGTCCTTTGACAGACGCTCAAAATAAAGATCATAGTTCAGCACACCAAGACCTGCCGCAGGAAGCTCCACAGCACCACTTCCTCTGAATGTTTTATCTTCTTTTGCGTCTATAGTGGAATGTTTCTCTTCGGCGGATTGAGCCCTCTTACAGTCCTTCGCATGTGCAATTTTCATAAAAGGCGAAAGTTCGTCAAAAATCCTGTTGAGTTCACTATCTACATTGTCGATGTTACTATCGCAAAAATAGTTGGTCGGGTCGCAGACCAGTCCCATATTCTTTGCATTCACATCTTTGAATAGTTGTCTTACCTGTTCAACGCTTCCTATCACATTGTTAACATAGTTTTCGATAATAAATTCAGCGCCCCAGTCAGCAGCATAGTCTGTCAGCTCTCTTATAATTTCGCACGTTTGCTGATAGACCTTGTCAGTTGCGTTATCATCATGCCATACCCAGTCACTTTCTGCGTTATATGTGCCTGTTTCGCTGGCCACGTATGAAGTTCCCAGTGCTCTGGCAAATCTAAACATTGTTTTAATATACGCAATGTTTGCTTTTCGCTTGTCTGGATCAGGATGAATAAAGTTTGTATATGCAGAGAGAGCAACTATGGGCAAATTTGCATCTCTGAACGCATCGCTGACTCTTTTGCATTTATCTAATGTTACCTCATCTCTGACAACATCGAAGTCTTTAAAAGACAGGTCAAGCTGAACACATGAAAAACCATCTTGCTTAATCTTCTTAATCGTATCGTTAAGTGTATTGTTATAATATCCTGTAAATATACCTACCTGTAACATCACAAACCTCCTAGCCCAAAACATCTTTGAGATACACCACTTTTTCAAATTCGATTGATTTATAACAAGCATCCACACAAGCAATGGTTTTTATGTTGTCCTCCGCAGAAATATCTGGCTCACCATTGGTTTCAATTGCGTTTAACAAACCCGCCATTGTTCCGGCAAAAGCGTCAGGAAACCATACCGTATCCCACTTTGGCTCAATCCATTGATTGGGAAACTGACTGCATGTCATCTTAAAAGTACTAGGGCTGCGTTCAGGATAAAGCGGCCAACCGATTGTACCTGTCGCTATTCCTTCCATACCCTCGACGCGCCACTTTATATACATATCTTTTTCACATTTTTCATTGGGGTATGCCCAAACATCATCAAGGCTTGTAGCCATCAGACCACTTTCATACTGGAATGTATATTGCGTGATTCCATCGCAGTGAGGAAAATTGCTTCTCGGATCAGTTCTGCAAACGCATGTGATTTTTTGGGGATCCCCAAAAAGATACCGAAATATATCTATATGGTGTATGCCCATACCAAATATTTCCAGTTTATCATACGCTTTTAAAAATTCTTGCCAATGCGGAATCGCCCTCATTTCAATCGTTGCTAGGACAATATCACCAAGATAACCACTATCTATGACATATTTTAGTGCTCGCATAGACTGGTCATATCGCATATTGGAATTTACAGCCACTTTTTTGCCCGCTTGTTTACAAAACTGCATAATATCCTTTGCTTCTTCTAGACTCATCGCAATCGGTTTTTGACATAATATTCCTTTTATGTGCGGATACTTGCAGGCTTCCTTTACTATTTGTTTTTGCAGATGCGGAGGATATGCAATATCCAGAACATCAATCTGCTTATCACAGAGCATTTCCTGCCATGTATCATAGACTTTTCCCACACCTCTTGCCCTAGCCACCTCTTCGGCTTTTTTTTTCGTTCGGGATGCGATAGCATATGGACTAAAGCCGACATTTTTGTATGCTACGAGATGACAGTCACTCATGATAAATCCTGCACCAACACAGCCAATCTTGTAGTCTCTTTTGTATGGAAGTGATGGAAGTGTCGCTGCTTCAATTTCCTTGATTAATCCAGCTAAATTGGTCATTTAATTATCCTCCTATCCTCCAAATTGCACAAATTAACAAAGAACACTAACAATATGAGATATTCAGCGTTTACCCTACAGCTTTTATAAAAACGATTACGAACCACTTATATACTATTCGTTGTCGTAAAACCTCTTGTTTTTTTTATCTCTTTGCTTTGTTGACGAAACTTTGATGGGGAAACCCCAAAATACTTTTCAAAAGTTTTTGTATAGTGACTCGAGTCAATAAAGCCCCAATCGGTGGCAATTTTTTTAATGTGTTCATTTGTATCAGCTAACTCAATTGCAGACTGCTTGATACGGTGACCAAGGGCAAATTTTGCGAATGTTACACCTGTCACTTTTTTAAACAACCTCGAAAAATGACTCGTACTCATCATTGATCTTCTGGCAGCTTCACCTACTGTGACCATACCATGTGTACTGAATATGAGGTTTACCACTTGTCTAATCACATCATGTTCTACAATATCACCGGAATGTTGGTGCAGTTTTCCATACAAATCCATATTACTTTCAACCATATACAACAGTATCTTCGTCAGAATGTTGGCTTTCCATGCTAACGATATCTCTGATCTGTGCTTCACAACTTTCTTGAGCTCATTACACGCATCAAGTATGGGTTGCCTGTATTTTTCATCGATACTAGGGATGGAGCTGCTGTCCTGTGAGAATATTTTTATCCAGTTAAACCCCATAGGTAAAATTTTGCCAATACTTTCTGGAGACAATATAAAGACAACCATTTCACTGGGGATTTCCTCCAGTTCAAATCCGTGCGGTTCCCATATACCAGTTACCCAAACCTCACCCGGCAACAAAGTCTTTTGCTTACCCTTATACTTCCTCGTCACTGTACCTTTCACTACAATTCCGACTTCGTATTCGTAGTGAATATCGTAAAAATTTTCGCTTTTGTCAGAATAAAAGTCATTGATAACTAGAATAGGCTCGGTAGGTGATACATTAAAATTTTTCTTATGAAATTTGTTTGCATCAAATTGATTATCACTCATAGTCACACTATTCCCAATAACATTTTTTTACAAGATTTGTTTCATTGTGTATTGTTTCAAATATTTGTTTTTAGTATATCTCAATATAATAATTAATCAAATGTGTTTCAATCTAAAAAGTTGCAATTTACAATTTTTTTTTTGAAAAATTGTACTTTCAGAATTCATTCAATATAATTTTTTGGTCACTATAACTTATTGCCTGATTGTTGAATTTTGCGCCTGTTTTTTATCTTTGTGTATTTGTGTTTCTTTTTTGTATATATGCCTATAATTTCTGGTTAA
>NZ_CDHP01000014.1:0-1289 GCF_900002895.1 Ercella succinigenes
AAGTCAAGTCCAAAAAGTTGGTGTAAATTGTCTTCCGGTATCTGCATGAATCAGGTGACAACATGCAGGTATGCTGCTCGTTCTGCTAACGCTTCTTTTCTTGCTGTTTCTCTCTCATCAAAGTAGCGATCCATTATGAAATACTTTTTGCCGGTCAACCATTTTTCATGGTGCTCCATCAGAACTGCTCCCATCAGTCGGATAAGACTGTCATCATTGGGGAATATCCGTATAACGCGTTCCCTACGACGTAGCTCTTCGTTGAGTCGTTCTATGCTGTTACTGGTTCTCAGTCGTTTGCGATAGGCTTCCGGCAAAGCAAAAACAGCCGTAATCTCGTCGAAGCTATCATCTAGTAACGCCATAGCTTTAGGTGCCTTATCCTGGTAGTTGTCCAGCATTTGCTGTTTTCTGTCTTTGGCCTGCCTTAGGTCTGGAGCATTGTATAGATCCGTCAGGCTACTCTTTATCTCGGATTGAAGCTTCTTAGGCGTCTTATCCAACAAGTTCTTAGAAAAATGTGTCTGGCACCGCTGCCAGCCAGCACCATGGAATTGTCTCTGAATTGCCTTCTTGAGTCCGCCGTGGCTATCGCTGACTACCAAGTCTACATCACTGAGACCTCTTGCTTTCAGCTCACTGAAGAAGTCGCTCCATGCTTTTTCGCTTTCGCCGTCTGCTATCTTGAAGCCAAGGACTTCGCGATTACCAGCATCATTGACTCCAGTAGCTATAAGCAGCCCTCTGGACTTAACACGACCATCATCTCGAGCCTTCATGTAGATGGCGTCTACAATCATGAAAGGATAGTGGCGTGACAGAGGCCGGTTACGGAAATTATCAACAACAGGATCCAACTCCTGACAGAGCATAGAAACAGTCGATTTAGAGAAGCTGGTGCCGCATAATGTTTCTGTGATCTCACTGACTTTTCTGGTTGATACACCTTGAACCACCATTTCCATAAGGCTTAAGAGTAAGGCTTTTTCGCTGCGCTGGTAACTACGGAATAAATCGGTAGAGAAGGTGCCATCACGGAATTTAGGCACGTGAAGAATCAGCGTTCCTACTCTAGTTGTCAGGGTACGCTCGCGATAGCCATTCCGATAGCTGACACGTCCATCACTTCGCTCATACGGCTCGGCATTCAATTGTTCGCTGGCCTGTCCTCGCAGCACCGCATCAAATACTTTTTCCAGTAATTTCGCCACCCCGTTCTCCCGATTTCCAAGCATAAGGTCTTTAAGAATTTCGTCTTCCAGTGTAAGATGTACTTGAGCCATGATCTC
>NZ_CDHP01000015.1:0-13069 GCF_900002895.1 Ercella succinigenes
TGCTTTGCCGGAAGCCTATCGCAAACGACTGAGAACCAGTAACAGCATAGAACGACTCAACGAAGAGCTACGTCGTAGGGAACGCGTTATACGGATATTCCCCAATGATGACAGTCTTATCCGACTGATGGGAGCAGTTCTGATGGAGCACCATGAAAAATGGTTGACCGGCAAAAAGTATTTCATAATGGATCGCTACTTTGATGAGAGAGAAACAGCAAGAAAAGAAGCGTTAGCAGAACGAGCAGCATACCTGCATGTTGTCACCTGATTCATGCAGATACCGGAAGACAATTTACACCAACTTTTTGGACTTGACTTTTTTATATAGGGGAAATAGTAAGCATAATAATATTTTTTATTGCTTTTTATGGTCTTATGGCCAGACGGAATATTTTAAAAACCGTCATAAGTCTGACGTTGCTTGAAACTGCCGCAATCATTTTTTTTATTTCTATTTTAAATAAACCCGCAGAATATATGCCTCCGATAGGTAGTAATTCGGATATTTCTATTATGGCTGACCCTTTGCCACAGGCTTTAATGATTACTGCTATTGTAATTGGCATTTCCGTAACAGCAGTAAACCTTACTTTATTTATCTCTTTATACCACAAATATCAAACAACAAATTGGGATAAAGTCAAATATCAGCAGATTAAGGAGCGTGAAAATGACTGAGCAACTTGCCATAGTATTTTTACCGCTTGCAGGCGCTACATTTATGTACTTTATGTCCGACCGTATCTCCAGATACTTTGCCATAGCAATACAGTTAGGAGTCGTTTTTCTGGCTGGCAGGATTTTTATTGAAGTTGGTAATTATGGTACACAGTTTTATTTTATAGGAAACTGGTATCAATCGATCGGTATTACACTTGCGGCAGACAGGTATAGTTCAGTAATGGTATTACTTACTTCTTTGATAATTTTGCTTCTGCTTTTGTTTGATTTACCAAAAGAGTATGTAAAAAAACAATTTATGATTTTGTTTTTATTTTTGGAAGCTCTTCTTGTAGGGATTTTTCTTTCAACTGACCTATTTAATATGTATGTACTGATTGAGGTTGCCACCATAGTAGTTACATTATTAATACTGTTTAATAAAGAAAAAAGATCAATTTATGATGGGCTGTTTTATATAATGATAAATATGGTGGCAATGACAATTTTTTTGTTTGGACTTGGTTTTCTTTATCGAGTTACAGGTGTTTTGGATATAATACGTATTCCTGAAATTATTTCTGAAATTGACCAGCCAAGAAGTCTTATTTTACCATTTGCTTTAATGGCTACAGCTGTTTCCCTCAAAGCCGCTTTGTTTCCACTATTCAGTTGGTTACCAAAAGCTCATGGAACACCAGGCGCTCCAATGGTGGTTTCCGCTGTTTTGTCTGGTCTTTATGTTAAAACAGGTGTGTTTCTGTTATTTCGATTAATAGATATGTTTTACTTTCTGAATATAGATATGTTTTTTCTAACTGTTGGTCTCTTAACCTCTTTTGCAGGTATTGTTTTTGCCCTAATACAAACTGATATCAAAAAAATATTAGGTTATAGTACGATTTCCCAAATAGGTCTTATTGTCTTAGGATTCAGTTTCGGAACTGATAATTCCAAGGCTGGTGCAATGTTTCATATAGTAAATCATGCTTTATTTAAATCTGCTTTATTCCTTACGATAGGGTTAATTTGTGAAAAGTATAAAACGAGAGACATCAGAAAAATAACGGATGTTTTCAGACGAATGCCAGTAATATCTTTTGCTGTTATTTTTGCAATGCTGGGTGTAACCGGAGCTCCCTTGTTTAACGGAAGTGTTTCTAAATATTTGATTAAAACCGATTTTAATGAAGGCTTTTTATCAATCAGTTTTATTCTTATCAATCTTGGCACAACAATATATTTTTTGCGGCTTAGTAAAATATTCTATTCTCCTGGAATTTTAGGTGTTACTGATGAAGTTAAGGTGCAAAAGCAAAACTCAGGGCATATCATATCCATACATAGAATTCCACCAATAAGAAAAACAGTTGTATTGATTTTTGGAATTTTTTGCCTTCTAACCGGTCTTGCAGGTGGTTATCTTACAGAACTATTTTTTGGACATAAAGTTAACTTATCAGTCAAAGTGTTTTTGGATAATCTATTTGCCTGGATTATTACGCTGGCAATTGGCTTCTTTTTATATCATCTTTTGAGAAACAAGCTCTCTAAATTACAAAAATTTCGTTTAATAGAACCGGGATTTAATCAGGTTTGTATGGGCATAGCTGTATACTTATTATCTCTGATTATTTATCTTATTATTGTAAATTAATGCAAAAAAGTGGCTTTTATTTCTTTTTTAAGATTAGATCTGACATTGTAGCAATAGGACACACGGTGCACCATGTACGAGGTTTATAAAGTAAAGAAAAAACAATACCAATAAAAGTAGTAGACATCATCATTGAAAAAAATCTGTAAGCCATATGAGTTAACCAATTCGCTGAATCAGAAAGTGTAAAAACTTGAAAAATACCAGAACGAATTGGGAAAAATAATAAAAATCTAGGATAATTCATTGCTGGCAAATGTCCAGTAGCTACTCTGATTGTTGTTACTGCGATCACTACAATATTAAATGCAAAATAACCCATGATTATCCATTTGACATTTCCATGTATAAAGCTTGATGGCGTTTTTTTGCCTTGAGCCAAAAATGTTCTCCCTGTGTGCGAAAAAAGACTTGCTCTGGGACAATAACCCTGACACCAGGTTTTTTTCTTATTGTGCCAAACCAGATATAAAGGAGTAATCATGCAAACCAAAGCTAGAAGAGATAAGTTAATATTAACAAAAGCAAGTGCAAAATAAATCAAAGTTCCTGCAAATAGAATTTTATGGTTTCTTAATTTTAAGTTCATGTTTAATCAATCTCCCATTGTGTTGGTAAATATAAATTTGTCTTATTCCCGCGCGACCAGAAGCAATTATAGAATTGTTGATGTCAAAAATCTGTGATGAAATTACAAAACAATAAATTTTTGCGATATTAGAAATGTCCACCTATATCAGAAGATTAGAATTAACAGTTTGTTCATCTCCTTCTAAAATCATGATCATAAACAAGCGATTAATGATTGTCGCAAAAGAAGGAGGAAAAAAAATGAAACGATTTTTAGTTCTGATTACTGCTATAGCACTCGTCATCAGCCTGCTAGCTGGTTGTGGTGGTAGTAGTGATCCTACTACAACTGCTGCAGGTGATGATGATGCAACTACAACTACTGCAGCAGCAGATGATTCAGACAAAACAGAAAATGATGGTGAACGTTCAAAGGTTATCATCTGGGATTATTTTGAAACAGATGCTCAAAGAGAAATGATGGCTGATCTGATAAGTGGTTTTGAAGCTGCTCAAGATAAATATACTGCTGAACATATTTATGTTCCTTTTGCAAACTTCAAAAATCAGCTGACTGTAGGATTGCAGTCAGGCGATTTACCTGATCTTATTATCATTGACAATCCCGATATGGCTTCTTATATTTCCATGGGATTGTTCGTTGATGTAACAGATGAAATTGCTGATATAGATTCAAGTGAATATTTCCAGGGTCCTTGGGCATCAACTATGCTTGATGGCAGAAACTACGGCATTCCTTTTGCTACAAACTGTACTGCTTTGTATTACAACAAAGATATGTTTGCTGCAGCTGGACTAGAGGAACCGCCTAAAGATTGGGATGAGTTTAAGGAATATGCCGAAAAATTAACTGATCCTGATAATAATGTATCTGGTTTCGGCTTGTCGGCAGTTAATACAGAGGAAGGCACATTCCAGTGTTTACCATGGCTGTATATGGCTGGTGGAACTTTTCTCGATACTGAAGCTGCCGCTGTAGAAACATTTACTTTATTCCAGGATATGATAGAAAGTGGAGCTCTGGCAAAAGAATCTATCAACTGGACACAATCTGATGTTAACAATCAATTCAAGAGCGGAACAATTGCTATGCAGCAAAATGGTCCTTGGCAGCTTCCAGGTATAGCTGCGGATGCTCCTGACCTTAACTTTGGTGTTTCTATAATGCCTTCAAACGTGACTTCATCATCTGCTTTAGGCGGAGAAAATCTCGGTGTTGTAAAAGGCAATAATCAGGATGGTGCAGTTGCTTTCTTAAAATATTATAACAATGACGAAGTAATGATTAATGCAATGAAAACATATGGATCTTTCCCACCAAAAGCTGAAGCAGCACAGAATAGTTTCTGGACAAATGATCCTTTGCAGAGTGCTTTCATCGATCAGCTTCAGACTGCCGTGCCTAGAGGTCCGTCACCAGCATGGCCTTCATATTCGACAGCTATATCAAGAGGTTTCCAGGAAGCAATGACTTCTGCTAAAACTCCTGAAGATGCTGCTAGAGACATGCAAGCGGCTATAGAAGCTGTCGATTAATATGACTTAACATAATACTATTTTCAAAAATGTAAAACATTAAAAGAGATATCAGGTCTTCTTACATAAGCGGTTAATCATTATTGAAATATTACAGGTAAGCAATGACTCCTGATTGTATCGCAACTGTAAGAGTCTGATATCTCTACCTATTTCTACTAAGTAACGAAAGGGGCCATTGTGAAATGAAATTAAAAAATCACAATAACCTGCATAGAAGCTTGTCTTCACAAAAATTCCTGGGATACCTCTTTACCTTGCCGGCTCTTATTTTTATGCTCTCTTTTATTGGTTATCCTATTATTCAAAATATTTTGCTAAGTTTCAAAAATATAGATGTATATACTTTTGCGCAACCTGATATGCAAAAATATATCGGTTTGGAAAATTATATAGATTTATTTACTAAACCGGGCGCTGTTTTGCCTGGTGCTATAGTACAATCCTTAATATTTACGGTTGGTTCGATTTTCTTTCAGTTTATTATAGGTTTTGGTCTTGCTTTGCTTTTTAGACATGATTTTCCAGGTAGTACCTTTTTTCGCGGAGTCAGTATGATTTCATGGCTTATACCTGTAACAGTAACAGGATTACTTTTTAAATTTATGTTCGGCGTAAATGGCGGAATTATTAATCAGTTATTGAGATCTCTTAATCTTATTCAACAACCTGTACAGTGGCTTTTACAACCCCATACAGCAATGATGGCTATAATTATTGCTAATATTTGGATAGGTATCCCTTTCAATATGATACTTATTCTTACTGGTCTCACTACTGTTCCAGATGACATTTATGAAAGTGCCAGTATTGATGGGGCAAATCCGATTCAGAAATTATTCAGGATAACTATTCCGATGATAAAACCAGCAATTATGTCGGTCTTAACATTAGGATTCGTATATACATTCAAAGTTTTTGATCTTGTCTGGGTAATGACAAAAGGCGGCCCTGTTAATGCTACAGATTTAGTATCTACTTTTTCTTACAAACTTTCCTTTGATGAATTTAAATATAGTCAAGGAGCCGCTGCAGCAAATGTTATGTTTGTAATTCTACTTATTGTAGGCTCGTTTTACACAAAAGTAATTAAAGATGATGAGGTGATGTGAAATGAGCATGGTAAGTAGTAACAACAAAACAAAATGGTTAAGATTTTTGCTGGGAATTTCAGTTTTTGTCATATTGATGTTTCCTCTTTATTGGATGATAGTGACATCACTTAAAACACAAATAGAAATATTTGAAGTTCCTACACCTCTTTGGCCTAGAGAATTAACTATTGAACCTTATACAAAGCAATTTACGAGTGCATATAGTGGAACTATGGTTGGGTTTAAAAACAGTGCCATAATTGCACTAAGCACCATGGTTATTTCAACTATTCTTTCAATTCCTGCAGCTTATGGTCTGGCCAGATTCAAATTTGGAGCTAAAAAAGCTTTTATTATGTTATTTCTTATAACTCAAATGCTTCCGGCAACTCTTGTATTAGTGCCACTTTATCAGATGTTTGCAAAATTAAGCTTACTAAATAATTTTATTGCACCAATAATTGCTGACTGCACTATTGGCATTCCTTTTTCTGTCCTTATACTGAGAACTTATTTTATTTCAATACCAAAAGAATTAGATGAGGCGGGACGTATAGATGGCTGTGGTCCCTTAAGGGCTTTTGTAAAAATAATGATTCCGATTGCCAGGCCAGGTGTAGTTGTTGCTGCTGTTTTTTCCTTTATGTTTGCCTGGGGTGATCTTATCTACGGTATGACTTTTATGACAAATCCCCTTCTAAGACCTATTACGTCAAGTATATATAATTATATTCAGCAATATCAGACTTTGTGGAATTTTACAATGGCATTTGGCCTGATAGCAATTTTGCCTGTGATTATTATTTTCACTTTTATGCAGAGGTATATAGTTAGTGGACTTACAAATGGTGCAGTTAAGGCTTAAATTATTTGAATAAACATAGTATTTGGGTAAAAACTGGGTCTCTTTGTTTCAAAGGACAAGGATCAGCTTATTTTACATTCAAAGCAATTCCAGGTTGCCCGTGGAATAATTGTGGCGAAAGTGAAATGGGTGTCCAGAGTCTTAGAAAATATTAAAGATTCAAGAGGAGGAGAAAATGAAAAAGTCAAAATTATTACAAAAAGCAATTGCATTTACACTTGCTTTGGGAATGTTACTTTCAATAGTTCCCAAAAATTTTGTTGATGCAAAAGAAGGACATGCCACTGATATCGGAAGACCAAATTTCAAAAATACTGAACAGCTGGATATAGCATATGATTTGGACGTTGACTACACAGCAGGAAGTATGTTGGAATCAATTTTTGAATCAGATATTAATAATGGAGGGGATTCTTTCTATATGGATAGAATCCTTGCAAGACCAGGTGTGGCTACAGGTGCCGCAGGCAGTAATGGAGCAGAGGATGGAAACACCTTTTTGACCAGAGGTCGTGCTCTATACATGTATACCAGTACTCCTTCGGTAATAGGATTTGGCGGCAATGTTGCCTATCATCAACCACTTGGTGGGAATCGAATGTACAGAGTTACTTTTTCTCAAGGTAATTCAGCTATCAATACAACAGAAAATACTGCAGCACGTGTGAATTCGCCAAGCCATTGGATTAGCGAATATAGTATAGGTTCTACAGGTGTAAAAGCAGAAATTTCAAAGTTCATCAGTCATCAGAATGTAGCTGTTACACTTGTAAAACTGGTCAATTCTGCTGACACTTCAGTAGAGTTAACACTAAATCTTGAATCCTCCTATGTCAATCGTAAAGCAAGTGTAGAAGTAGGAGGGCAAGCACAAAAGGAATTGATAGGTACAGTCAATTCTCCTTCGAATCTTACTACGATTACCACCAGATTGACTGGTGATCAGTTTGATTATATTGAAGGATCTTCAAATACGCTCGCTAGAACTGTAACAGTTCCTGCTGGTGGAAGTATTGATATCAAAACGTTAATGGCTTTCACGACTGAAGAGATTCCAGAATCAGCCGAAGACTATATTAGATTTGCGGGTATGGATAGCAGTACAGCATTAAAAACTCAAAAAGCAGAGTATAATGGCTGGTGGTATGAAAATATACCGTATATAGATGTTCCCAATAAAGCAATTCAGAAAGCAATTGATTATCGCTGGTGGCTGGAAAGATATAATTCTCTTGATGCCAACATACCTGGATATGATTATCAGTATCCGGTAACAATTGAAGGTGTTCTTGGATACAATAATGCAATTATTCTAACGCAGCCGATGCATCTGCAGGATATAAAATGGATGCGTACCCCTTATGAATCGTATGGATTGCTATTATCTGCAGGGAATTCATCGCAAAGCAGTGCTTTCCTTGATAACCCAGGCAATCGCAGCAATTGGAATAATCATTATGGACAATATTTAGCCACTGCAGGTCTAGAAACTTATCTTGTTAAAGGAGGAAATGAGCAGTTAATTAATACATTAGCTTATTACTTTGAACATGATGCCAAAGGGCAAATAGATCATTATGGTAATCATACAAGTGCTACAACACCAGAGAATTTTTTGATAGATTATCGTAGCAATTATATGACAGGTAATGATGCGGACACGATTTCAATGAGTTATCCTGGAGTAGGTACTTGGAAAACTCATGCGGAAAATGCCTATGTATTTGGCGCTGCCAATGCAGCCAGTCAAATGTATGGTCTGTCTGGTAATACAGCAAAAGAAAATGAACTTTCAGTATTAGCAGAAAATATTCGCGAAGATATTTTACATTATCTATGGTGCAACCAGTGTAATGCATTTGAGACAAGAGCTGTTAATCCAGGAACAAATTTCGTTGTACATAATCCTGATCAACCCAATTTGGTGCCTTGGAAAGAAAATAATAATTTTAACTACTTTAGCGAATATGTGGTGCCAACAGATCCAGAATCAATAGAAAAGTATGGAGTTGCACTGGAATATTTCAAGTATGCAGATGAATTCCCAATTTGGCCGTGTTACACAGCAAACCAGGTAGACAATGCAAAAGCTGTAGCTGCAGGGTTAAGACCTTCGAATAATTTCTCGAATATTAATTTTACTGTTCAAGCAAGAGCATATGAAGCTGCTTTGAGAACTTATGATCCTGAACATGAATATGTAACGCCTGAAATGCTTGAGCTTATGATTGAGTGGCAAGCCTGGAATATGTATCCTAATGGTGGTGATGTCACTTATCCGAATAACAATGAGTTCTTTAATATTGATAACAGAACCGAAGATACTTACTACCGTTCTTGGATTTATCATAATATTTTAGGTAATTATAATTATCTGTTTATAGAAAATATGGCAGGTGTACGTCCAAGAGCAGACGATATAATTGAACTTGATCCTATTGATTTTGGTTATGATCACTTTATGGTCAATAATATAAGTTATCATGGTCAGGATTTGACAATTGTCTGGGATGATCCTACAGATGACACAAAACATTATGGTGATTTGCCAGAAGGATTTGCTCTTTATGTAGATGGCAATCTAGTGTTACTTTCCGACAAACTTACTAAAATTGAATATGATCCAAAAAGTGGAACTGTAGTATGTGAAGATGACTCTGCAACTATTCAAAATTTGCAGCCTTCAAGCGTTCCAGTTGCAATTGATGTAGAGATTACAGAGAAAAATGTAATTGAAATGCTAAAAAAATCAGGTATAGAAACAGAATTCAATGCTGTTAACTACGCTGAAGGCGCAGAAGTAACTGCTTCCTATACTCCTTCTGTAGCCAGAGAAGCTGCGTGGGCAGAAAAACACCGTGCCGATGGCAATGATCCGACCTCTAAAGCTGTTAATGAAATGGCTCCAGAGCCACAGGCTGTTGTCGATGGCGTGACTGTAAATATGCCTTTTTGGGGTAATTATCAATCACCTAATCAAACTGATTGGCTTATAATTGATTTGAAACAACAAAGAACAATCGACATGATGAATATTTATTTCTATAATGATAGACAGCCCGGAGGATATGCCGAACCATCAAAATATTTACTTGAATATTGGGATGGAACAGAATGGCAGCATACTGAAAATCAGAATAGAAGTCCTGAAACAGTAAAAGCTAACTATAACAATAATAAGTTTACTCAGGTCACAACAGACAAGGTAAGGGTATCTTTTATAAACAGGCCTGGGCAATTTACATCGGTGACTGAAATCCAATTGTATTCTGAAGGTGGAGATCGTCCTGATATAGCAAATACTGCACCTGAAGTAGCTTTGTTTGAAGATATAAGCAAAGCCGGCAACCTTAAAACTGTACTGGTTGGTACAGTAAGAGACGATGGTATGCCATACAGCAGTACTTTGTCTTACAACTGGTCAGTTGTATCTAAACCTTCTTCAGATGCTTTAGTGTTCTTTAGCGGTTCAAATGAACTTCAAAAAACAGTATCAGTGTCTGTGCCAGGAGAATATACTATTAGATTGACGGCAGATGACGGTGAATTGTCAGGTTTCGCGGAATATACAGTTAATATCAGCCAAACAGGTGCAACAGATGATGTTGACGTTGCCCCTCAGGCAACACCAACTTCAAATTATACGGCAGGCTGGGAAAATATCAGCATGATAAATAATGTTGATAATAATCCAACAACATCTGCTCCTGGTGCAGGTAAAGGTTGGGGCAACTGGGGAACCAGTGCAACTCAGAACTGGATACAATACACATGGAATGACCCTGTTAACATATATAAACACGACATATACTGGTATGACGATAATGGTGGAACAAGAATTCCCTCAGCAATAGAAATGTTGTACCGTGACTCAGAGGGAAATTGGCAGCCTGTTGAGCTTATTACTGATTTCGCTGATGCGAGAGTAAGAAATACATATAATACTATTGAAACAGAGGCGGTAGTTACAGATGCTATTCGTATGAATGTAACTATGCCAGCTGCCGGAACAGGTATTTTGCGCTGGAAAGTTTATTCAACGCCTATAGAATCCCTTGATCCTGTATTCATTGGTCTTAAAACAGGTACTATGCCTGTTTTACCTGACACAATAGGTGCTCGAATAAAAGATGGTATATATGCCACTGCGCCTGTTGTCTGGGACGAAATAGCAGAAGACCAATTTCAAACAGATGGCACTGTGATTGTAAATGGGGTAAATTCAGCTAATGGGCTTTTTACAACAGCAACAATAACCGTCAGAAATGATATGGACGTTGCAAATATTACAGATGTTTTTGATACCGAAGCGACTACATATATCGGAATCAAACCGATTCTGCCTGCAGTTGTAAAAGTAGGCTACAATAATGGTGCAATAGATAATCAATCTGTTTCAGTTGTCTGGGATGAAATAGATCCTTCAGTCTTAAGTGAAAGCGGTCAGCATATACTTACGGGACTTGGAACTGTTGCAGGAACAGCGACCAAAGCTACATTAAAACTTAATGTTTTAGATACGGTTAATCGTGCAGCCCTAAGAGCAAAAGTTACGGAAGCCGCCTCCTTAAAAGAAATTAACTATACATCTGATTCATGGGCGTCATTTGAAACTGTTCTTGAAAATGCACAAATTGCCTTAAATCAAACAGATATAACTCAATCACAGGTAGACGATGCATTAGCTGCTCTTGAATTGGCAATAAATGAGTTGATCGAAAAACCCTATAATCAGGAAGATCTTATTTTGCATCTTCCATTTGACAAACAAGAAAATATAAAGACAATTCTTGATAAGTCAGATAACAATTATAGTGGAATAGAAGCTGAGCTTGGTGAAAACAACTGGGTAGAGGGCGTTGTAGGTGAAGCTTTGGCCTTTACTGGCAATAACTCCTGGTTTGAAATACCGGCAGGTAAAAATTTGGCAACACCAGATTTGACGATATCATATTGGATTAAACGTACTGATGTGCTTACAGGGAATAACGCTATTCTTTGGGCGAAAAATGATTCTACCTATAATGGCAATGGGTTTTATCATAATTATCCTGTAGGTGATAATTACTCTGCATTCTTTGTGGTAGACGGATTTAATGCTATATATGTAGATGAAAATCCGAATGAGTTCCTGCCGGAAGATGAGTGGACACATATAGCAATAACTTGGAATTCAGACAATAATGAAGGAAATATTTATAAAAATGGTGTTGCTCAAGAGATAAAAGTAATCGGAAGTCCAAGCAGCATTACAGGGTCGGATGATGCTGTAAACAGATTTGGTCTAAATGGATATCCAGCAGACAGCCAGTATCCTCTAAACATACAAATGGATGAGTTTAAGATTTATAAAATTACAGCGGATCAAGAAATGATTTCTGGATTGTATGATATTATTAATGATCCAGATCCAACCGATCCAGATCCAACAGATCCAGATCCAACAGATCCAGATCCAACAGACCCAGATCCAACGGATCCAAAACCAACAGATCCAAAACCAACAGACCCAGATCCAACAGACCCAGATCCAACCGATCCAGATCCAACGGATCCAAAACCAACAGATCCAAAACCAACAGAACCAACCAAGCCTACAGATCCGGTTAAACCTCAACCTGAAGAAGTTATAGAAAAAGAATTGACTGTAGAAAATAAGACGCAAACAAAAGTCACAGCCAAAGCAGATGAAAACGCCTTTGAAGAAGCTGTGATCATAGAGATAATTCAGGTTGATAAGGCAAGTGATGAAGGAATAGCCGCCCTAGAAAAGATAATGACCTTGGTAGAGGATTTTGATCAGGTATTATTGTTCGACATAAATGCATTGACAGAATCAGGACGAATAAAAGTACAACCGGCAGCAGGAACAAAAGTAATAATAACGATGGAATTGCCGGAAGGAATGGATCCTGAGCGAATAGCAATAGTACATATCAAAGATGACGGAACGGTAGAACTGCTGGAATGTGAAGTCAAAAATGGAGAAATAATATTTGAAGTAGATAGCTTCTCTGTTTTCGGAGTTGTAGAACTGGCAGCGGAAACTGATACTGAAGATACTTCTGTGGGCGGCTCGGATAACGAACTTCCCAAGATGGGTGAAAATGGTATTCCAAGTGTTATATATGTTCTGCTAGCAACGATTCTAATGTTAGCTGTGAACATATTAAGACTGCATTTTATTCGTCGTCAAAAATCTAAGGATATATGAAAGTGAATTAATCATACGGTACAAAAGGCTTCTTCCTCTTTTTTGAGGAAGGAGCTGTTGTCCTTTTACTTAGTTGTATATAATAAGGAAATCTTATTGATTCTAATGTATATAATAAAAATATGAGGGGATAATTAAAAAGTGCAAAACAGTAAAACAGGTCAAAAAATCACAAATTGGTATGGTAGGAAAAAATTATCTCAAAAATTATTTTTTTCATTTATTCTTGTATCACTTATCCCTATTTTTATTATTCAGTTTATCGCATACAATACCATCAGTGTAGATAAAGTCCGTATACTTGGTGTAAATTGAGAAATAAAAAAGAGCCACGAGCTCGCTTTCGGTATAATAGGTTTTGCGAAACTAACAACTGAAAGGAATGAGATCATGGCTCAAGTACATCTTACACTGGAAGACGAAATTCTTAAAGACCTTATGCTTGGAAA
>NZ_CDHP01000016.1:0-5825 GCF_900002895.1 Ercella succinigenes
GTTGGCTATACTTATGCTCGCCACATGACAGCCGAGATGGCTACACAGGCCTTGAAAAATGCCACACTGAATGTGAAGGACACAACCGGCATTGTTATTCACAGCGACTTAGGCAGCCAGTACACAAGCCAGATATTTGAAGACTATGTGACAGACAAAAAAATGCTGCATTCGTTTAGTCGAAAAGGAAACCCCTACGACAATGCTTGTATAGAATCCTTCCATGCAGTCTTAAAAAAGGAAGAAGTCTACGCCACCGTTTATGCCGATTTTGAAGAGGCACAAAAAGCTCTCTTTGAATATATTGAATCCTGGTATAACCGCAAAAGAATCCACGAAGCTCTTAACTACATGACGCCGCAGGAGAAGGAGGAGGAATTTGCAAAAGCGGCCTGAAATCGTTCAACTTTTTCTGTCCAAACTATTGACATAGGTCCAGATAATGGCTTCGACAAATCTGTCGCGGCTTTGTCATATGCGATAAAAATGAATCCGAAAGATACAGATTCACTAATTGCAGCTTACTCATATGTTCTAAATAAACCTGGACAGATACCTAAGAATGAAGTGCCAGAGCATCTTCCTAAGCTCATTGATTACGATCTTGATTTCTCGGCTTATGCCGGGCTTATGGGAGGCACAGCATGCAAAAAGAGATAATCCAAAAGCTGTGTAGGCAATTGAGACTGGGATCGCATATTTCAGAGATCTATTCTGAAATAGAGGCGAGCAGCAATGAAGATTTCCTGATAAAAATATTGAATGAGGCAGTACGCAGCAGAGAGATAGAACGGCGCAATCGTTATGTCCAGCAGGCTAAGTTTGATCTGATAAAGGGTATTGATACATTTGATTTTTCTAATATAATTTTACCGGACACTGTTACAATTGATTCGCTCTGCTCATGTGAATTTGCCAGCAAAAAACAAAACCTGATTCTATATGGGCGACCTGGTACCGGGAAGACACACTTGGCGATTGCTCTAGGGATGCAAGCCTGTAAGCGTGACTATAGGGTTTTATACTTCAAAACAAGCAGGCTTGTTAATCTTCTGGCTCAATCTAAGGCTAATAAAACTGAGAACAATTTCTGGAAGAGACTCGAAAAGGCGGATGTTCTGATTTTGGACGAATTATGTAAAGCTTTACATAATTCATCTTATGCAAAGTTATTTATTATGTAAAGAAGAGTAGACAAATCCATAGAAACCAGGAGTTTTGAAGCACTCAACTTTACATAAAAATTAGTGTATAAGTAGAAGAAACGAATGGAGAAAAATCATGGTATTTTCTACTGTACAAGTGAATGAACTAATCGAGAAAGCTGAAGCTTACCTAAGAAGCAAAAACTATTGCATAAGCACAATCCAGAACTACCAATTTATCTGGAAAAGACTCCTTTCACATTACCGATGGAATACTTCTATCCAATATTCTGAAGACGAGTTATATGAATCTATCTGCAAAATACTCAACATTGATAAAGGAACACTGCTGACAACCCATCAGGTCTTCTGCGTAAGAGCAGCAAAGCTACTGGATGAAATACATCAAAACAAGATTATCTCGCGTTGTCATCAGCGCACTGGCGTGAAAGTAGCAAAATGTTTCTCTGAACTGCTGGACTCATATCTGGATTATCAAACAAAATATGGAATTGCTCAAAAGACCGTGAAGAGTAAATCTATTCAGATGACAAGATTTTTGAATTATCTGCATAATCAGGGAATATCAGATATCGATTTTCTAACTTCTGATTTAATTTTGTTATATACTAGTGACCTGCGAAGAAATTATACACGTAATACAGTAAGCGGCATTTTATTTACACTCAGAAACTTTCTCTTATTCTTATATGAAAAAGAATTATCCAAGAAGTCCTTTCACCAGTTGTTCCCGGTGATCTATTCAGATAAAAATGACCGTCTACCATCTTACTATCATGAAGAAGAACTTCAAAAAATCCTTGCTTCTGTCGATAGAAATACGATCATCGGAAAGCGCGATTATTTGGTGCTAATCCTTGCCATCCAGCTCGGTATGCGTGCAGGTGATATCCGTAGATTGAAGTTTTCGGATATTCATTGGGAAAAAAGTACCATTGAGTTTTCGCAGCACAAAACAGGCAATCCGATAAACCTTCCTTTGCTGGAAAACATCAGATATGCACTAATAGAATTTATCAGGGACAGTCGTCCTGAAAGCAGCTCAAACTACATTTTTATTAGAAATCGTGCTCCTTACGAGCCGTACGCATCATATAATGTCTTTTATTATATTATCACTGAACACCTTAAAAATGCGGGGGTAGATTACAATAGTCGAAAGCATGGACTCCATGCAATGAGACATAGTTTGGCGAGCAATCTGCTTAAAAATAATACACCATATCCAGTAATAACTGGTATTCTAGGTCATGAAAGTTCTAACACAACTAGACAATATCTTAATATTGACACTGAAGAGCTTCGATCCGTTGCTTTGGAGGTGCCGTATGAAAGATAAAGAGTACTATTATATCTTTAATGGCCGCTTCAAAGATTACTGCAAGAAATTTATCGATTACAAACGCAGTCTTGGTTTTAAGATATGTGAACCATATTGTCATCGTTTGAAGGTTATGGATGACTTATTTGCGATTCTACTTCCAGATAGCAATGAACTGGCTATTAATAAAGAAATGGTTGAGGCTTACGTAGCGCTAAGAGAGAATGAGTCCATAAAAACGCAGTTGTTAAGGATGAGCACTATAAGACAATTCGCTTTGTTTATGAATCGTATAGGATTCAGCTTCTATGTTTATCCAGAAGCTGGGCGTATGAAGTTAAAGGACAATTTTATTCCCTATATATTCACACATGAAGAAATCCTCAGACTGGCGGCTGAATTAGACCAAATCCCGTTTTCACCAAGATATCCGAAACAACATTTTATCTATCCCATGTTGTATAGAATATTATATGGATGCGGGTTACGGCTAAATGAAGCTCTGCATATCAAAATGGCGGATCTTGATATGGCGAATGGTCTTATATATCTGAATAATACCAAAAACCACAGTCAAAGAATGGTCCCGATGTCCAGTTCGCTTCACAATTACTGTCGACAATATATCTTAAACATGGGATTTGCGGAGCATTATAACGGATTTATCTTCCCCAGTCATAGTGAAAATCTTCAAAGTGGCTCGGCATACTGGCGATTACGAAATTTGATGAGAAAGGCCGGTATTTGCAAAGAAGATGGAACGCCACCTCGGATACATGATGTCCGACATACATTTGCGGTGCATGCTTTGGAAAAAATGGTAACGGAAGGAAGAGACATTTACTGTGCGCTCCCTATACTAAGCGCTTATCTTGGACACAGAGGAATTGAAAGCACAGAAAAATATCTTCGGTTAACCAAAGAATCTTATAAACCTCTTCTTGATGGAATGGAAAACTACTATTCTAATGTGTTTCCTGAGGTGAATCATGATTAAGAATAATATTTTGCCCCAACTCATAACTTCCTACTTTACACGGTACGTGCCAGAACGATCTGGATACAGTGAAAACACCATAAAATCTTACCGAGATACATTCATCCTGCTGTTTCGATATCAGGAAGATATTGTGAAAAAAACCTTCAAAAAACTTACTTTTAATGTAATGGACCGATTCTATATAGAAAATTTTCTCAAATGGCTGGAAGATGAAAAGAATTATTCTGAAACGAGTTTGAATCAACGACTTGCCGGAATCCATTCCTTCTGCAGATATGTTATTTCTGAGGCACCTGAAAATATGCAACCATGTACTGAAATACTTGAAATAAAGATGAGAAAAGTTCCTGCCAAACCTATGGAATATCTATCTGTTGACGCGATTAAACTTTTGTTTAAGATACCGAATCTAAAATGCAAAAGCGGACGTCGTGATCTTGCTCTTTTGGCTCTATTATATGATTCTGGTGCTCGAGTACAGGAAATTGCTGATCTGACTTTTGGAAACATTAGAGACAAGAAACCAGCAACTGTAAAGCTGACAGGTAAAGGAAATAAATCCAGGATTATTCCGCTCATGCCTCAAACTCTATCAATTATTCTTTCTTATATGAATGATTGTAATTCTTTCAAAGAAGATTTTGTTAAGCCGCTTTTTTTTAATCAACAAGGAAATCACCTGACACGCGCAGGTATATCCTATGTACTTAGAAAATATGTCAAACTGGCTCAAGACAAGTGCCCTGGGATGTTTCCAGACTCAGTTACTCCACACATGTTACGCCATAGTAAAGCCATGCATCTGCTCGAAGGTGGGGTCAACCTGATTTATATACGCGATTTTCTGGGGCATGAATCTGTTGTAACAACAGAAATCTATGCAAAATCGAATCCTGAAATAAAGCGGAAAGCTGTTGAAAATGCCAGTGCCAGGGTACTTCCAGAAGAAAGATACACTTCTGAGCAGAAGCATGATTTGCTAAACTGGTTGAAAGAAATAATTTAGCGAAATTATTATGTAAAGTTGAGTACTTCAAAACTCCTGGTTTTTATGGATTTGTCTACTCTTCTTTACATAATAAATAACTTTGCATAAGACGAATGGGGATATATCCCTTTTGAAAGAGTTGGTACACAGCTGCTTTTTGAAGCTATATCTGACTGTTATGAAAAGAGGAGCGTGATTATTACGACAAATCTACCCTTTGATGAATGGAATACCATTTTCTATGACCAGAAGCTGACAACGGCTATTCTTGACCGTCTGGTGCACCATGGATTATTACTAATGCACGAAGGTCAGAGCTACCGTTTGCAGCATTCTAAGATGCAGTAGCTATTAGTCTTCGGGGTGGGGGAATTATTAACTTCCGAACTGGGGGAAATATATCTTGCCAAACACAATATGAGCTTCTCTTAAAAGGGTTTCTATCGAGCTGCCTGTTGAAAAATGATCGTATATAACATTTGCAATTATTTGATCAATGACTACCATATCCAATATTTCTGCATTTTCTACAGTTGGCAGTGCACGTGTTTGAGATGAAGTGAAGATTTCTTCGACCATGTCAATCCAGGGGTATAAACTACTTAGTTTGCTATCTTCGTATACAATTTTCATAGGTGATGAGCCTCCAAGAACAGTATATGAAGAAGATATTTCAGGGCTAAAAAACCAATTTATAAATCGCTCAACAAGTTCGAATTTTTCGTTTTGATGGATATTTACTGTGAGCAGGAAAAAGTTGAAGAGCTGCTTGATGTATTGCTTGAGATACATATGAAAACTCTAGAGAATATATGCAACTATATTGGAGCTGTTGTTGATATAATGAGGTTTGGAGATGATCTTGGTCTTGATACAGGTACGTTTATGGCACCAGAATAGTATCAGGGAATATTAAAGTAGCGTCATAAAAAAATGATTGATTTTGTCCATAAGAACAGTACAATGAAAACCTTTTTGCATTCATGTGGTTCTATATATGCGATTATGGGAGATATTATCGATGGGGCTTTGTCTTCAACCAGGAACATAATATCATGCCCGATGTCCCTGCGGAAAATATCTTAACAATGTACAAAGCTGTGAATGAATACAAGTAAGAGATTTGTACAATCATAAAAAGTGCAGCAGCTGAGCAAGACTGAAAACAAGGTTATAGTTTTCGTAAATGTAATGGTTGTATCAAAATAACCGGTCGCATCGGAACAAATTTAACTAGTGGCAGCTGCTGAAGAAGCACCATCAGCGGGTTATTTGTGAAAAATTAGGTTTCAGTACATCGCTAAAACTGCAGCATTAAATTAAATTCAAATATATTAACAAATATATATA
>NZ_CDHP01000017.1:0-25077 GCF_900002895.1 Ercella succinigenes
TCTAGTTGTCAGGGTACGCTCGCGATAGCCATTCCGATAGCTGACACGTCCATCACTTCGCTCATACGGCTCGGCATTCAATTGTTCGCTGGCCTGTCCTCGCAGCACCGCATCAAATACTTTTTCCAGTAATTTCGCCACCCCGTTCTCCCGATTTCCAAGCATAAGGTCTTTAAGAATTTCGTCTTCCAGTGTAAGATGTACTTGAGCCATGATCTCATTCCTTTCAGTTGTTAGTTTCGCAAAACCTATTATACCGAAAGCGAGCTCGTGGCTCTTTTTTATTTCTCAATTTACACCAAGTATACGGACTTTATCTCCGTATCCCTGAATTCCATATGCTCCTGCTTTATCCATTGGCTCTCCTGTTGAAACATACCAATCGATTATATTATCTTCGAGCCGATCAAACAAAACATCGGTAATAACTTTATCTTGTATAATTGTTCTCTTATCAGCATAACTAATTGCTACAGCAACGCCTGTTATAACCTGATGCTTTTTCCCTGACAATCGTTTTAACATTGCTTTTGCTTCAGATGCATCAACAGGTTTACCAAGAATTTTATTATCAATTGTCACTATAGTATCTGCTGCCACTGCTACAAAAGGATCCCTCAAGTCAAACTGTTCGATAGCAGAATTCAGCTTGCCTGCAGTCAAAAAATTAACCAACCCTGCAGGATTAATACTATTCCCAAGAGTTTTCTGCTGCGATTTAAAGTCTGCAACTGCTTTTATTTCGTCAAAAGCAGGAACTTTGACCTCAAAACCATCTTCTCCCCAGAATCTGGCAAAAAGCTCTTTCCTACGTGGCGAACCTGAAGCCAGAACCAATTTTATGCTGCCCGATTTCACAGTTAAAAATCCGCACTTCCTGTTGTTCTTGCAAAAGGAATAACATCTCTGATATTAGAAACGCCTGTGAGATACATGATCATTCGTTCAAAGCCCAAACCAAAACCAGCATGACGAGTCGAACCATACTCTCTAAGTTGCAAATACCACCAGTAGTCTTCTTCTTTTAAATCCATTTCCTGCATACGCTCTTTTAGCACATCAATATTTTCTTCACGTTGGCTGCCACCGATTATTTCACCAACGCCAGGCACAAGACAATCCATTGCAGCAACTGTTTTACCGTCATCATTAACCTTCATATAAAATGCCTTTATGTCTTTAGGATAATTTATAACAAAAACAGGTCTCTTATAGATAATCTCAGTTAAATATCTTTCATGTTCGGTCTGCAGGTCACATCCCCACTCAACAGGATAAGTAAATTTTTCCTTAACCTTTGACAAAAGCTCTATGGCTTCTGTATAAGTAACAACAGCAAAATCATTGCTGATAACATTTTCCAATCTCTCCATCAAGCCTTTATCAACAAACTGATTGAAAAAAGTCATTTCCTCAGGACACTCTTCCAAAACAGTTCTGATAATAAACTTAATCATATCCTCTGCCAGACGCATATCATCTTCCAGATCTGCAAAAGCAATTTCTGGTTCTATCATCCAGAATTCAGCAGCATGTTTGACTGTATTTGAATTTTCGGCTCTGAAAGTAGGACCAAAAGTATAAATATTTTTAAAAGCCATGGCAAAAGTTTCACCAGAAAGCTGTCCGCTCACAGTAAGATTTGTGTGTTTACCAAAAAAGTCCTTACTATAATCTATTTCTCCTTTATCAGTTCTAGGAGGATTCTTCATATCAAGAGTGGTAACAGTAAACATCTGACCAGCGCCCTCAGCATCACTTCCTGTTATGATCGGTGTATGTACATAAACAAATTCACGCTCCATAAAGAAACGATGAATAGCATATGCCGCTACAGAACGAACTCTGAAAGCTGCTGCCAGTAAATTGGTACGAGGACGCAAATGTGATATCGAACGCAAAAATTCAGGCGAATGTCTTTTAGGCTGCAATGGATATTCCGGAGGACATCCCCCTTCTATCATAATCTCATCTGCTTTTATCTCAAAAGGCTGCTTTGTCCCAGGTGTTAAAACAAGCTTCCCCGAAACGATAACAGCACTACCATTGCCTAAACGGGCTATTTCATCATAATTATCAATCATGCCACGTTCAAAAACCACTTGAACAGGCTGGAAAAAGGTACCGTCATTTAAGCTGATAAAACCGAATTGTTTCTGGTCACGTATAGTACGAACCCACCCAGACACTGAAACTACCTGATCAGCATATTTATCCGTCTGGCGAAAAAGCTTGCGAACTGAAACCGTATCAATCATGCTTTTGCCCCCTGATTTTTAGCACAACAGGCCTTATATTTTTTGCCGCTGCCACAAGGACAAGGATCATTACGGCCTATTTTTTCATGGCGTACAATTTTTGAAGTACGGTACTCCTTGGCAATCTCATTACGGCGTTCTTCGCAAATAACATTTTCCCAGCTTTCAAGATTATAAAGCCAATCAGCCTTTGCATCATGCATCTGCCAATAAAGCTTTTCAAAATCTATCTCAACGTCTATTTCAGTATCATCTTCTATCGATTCCAGATCCAGAGAATTTTTTAAACTGGACTGTATCCCGTCAAGGAAACCGGTAAAAATAATCATATCACTGCCAAACCCTAGCTCTTTAGCCATTTCAGCAGCCTTTCCTTTTAGATTTGTTCTGTTCTCAGACAAAATAATGTCATATGCACCAGCTTCAAGCAAATAATATTGCTGCACAAATTCATTATAAGCAGTTGGATTGCTTGTATCCTCAATTTTTTTTTGCCAGGTTTCAAAATAACTCATAATAATCCGGCATCACGGTCAAGCTGTTAAGCGCCCTTGCTCCGACATGCCTGCTCCTTTCAAAAACAACATTTTTTATAACAGATCCGGCAATAAATATATCAGCTTATTGCCGGATCATGAAAACTTAGTAAAATTAAGATTTTTGCATATTTTCGACTATTGCTTTCAGGAATCCTTCTGTATCAACAACTTTTACTTTATCAACAGTCAGCAGATTCTTGAGATCTCCTGTAACAATACCAGCCTCAATTGTTTCAAGAGCAGATTTCTCCACTTTATCAGCAAAGTCCATCAGATCCTGCAGCCCATCAAGTTCACCACGTTTACGCAAAGCACCTGTCCAGGCAAAAAGTGTAGCCATTGGATTCGTAGAAGTTTTATGTCCTTCTAGATGACGATAATAATGTCTTGTAACTGTTCCATGAGCAGCCTCATATTCGTATTTGCCGTCTGGTGAAACCAGAACTGATGTCATCATTGCTAGACTTCCATTAGCAGAAGCAATCATATCTGACATAACATCACCATCATAATTTTTACATGCCCAAAGTATATTACCTTCGCATCTCATAATACGTGCAACAGCATCATCGATCAAAGTATAAAAATATTCTATTCCTGCTTCTTTGAACTTATCTTCAAATTCAGCCTCGAAAATCTCAGCAAAAATATCCTTAAAACGATGATCGTATTGTTTTGAAATCGTATCCTTGGTAGCGAACCACAGATCCTGTTTAATATCCAATGAGTAATTAAAGCATGATCTAGCAAAACTCTCTATAGATTTGTCTGTATTATGCATTCCCAAAAGAATACCAGCACCATCAAAATCATGGATCAATTGTTTTTTAGTACTTCCATCAGGCATTGTCAGCAAGATTTCAGCTTTACAGGCACCATCGACTACCATCTCTGAATCTTTATAAATATCACCATAAGCATGACGAGCAATAGTAATAGGTTTTTTCCAGCTTGAAACAAAAGGAGTAATACAGTCAACCATTATTGGCGCACGGAAAACTGTTCCATCAAGAATAGCACGGATCGTACCATTTGGACTTTTCCACATTTGCTTAAGCTTATATTCATCAACACGCTGAGCATTTGGTGTAATCGTTGCACATTTTACAGCAACACCCAGCTCCTGTGTCCTTATGGCAGAATCAATGGTAATCTGATCATCTGTCTGATCACGATGTTCAAGACCCAAATCAAAATACTCTGTTTTCAAATCAACAAAAGGTAGCAGAACTATATCTTTTATCTGCTTCCAGATGATTCTGGTCATCTCATCTCCGTCCATCTCTACCAAAGGGGTTTTCATGGCTATTTTACTCACGTGTCATACCTCCGTTTTATTAACCGGAATCACCGGCTATTCTCACAAATTAAAAAGCAACCGCAATTATTATAGAGAAGTGATGTCCATCTAGTCAATGATGTCTGGACATTTTTGCAGCTTCTCCTGCTCTAACCATCAAAGTTTCAAGAACCAGACGGTCTGTCATCTTACCTGTTTTTACCATCAGATCACTTTCAAAACACAATTCATATATTCTTTCCATAACAGGAAGAGAAAACTGTTTTGCTTGTTTAATCAAGCGATTTGCGACAAAAGGCATAACCTTTAATTGGCTTATAAGCTCATTAGCCTTACCTGTTTCGGCAGCACATATAAGCTGACGGAAGTGTCTTGCAAACATAAATTGAATCAACTGTACAGGCTGCTTTTGCCTGATCAGAGTATCCAGAAGAATTAATGCATTTTCCGTCTGACCATTAGATATAGCATCAGTAAGATCAAAAATATTGCCTCGTAAATCAGGCAAACTAATCAATTTAACAGTTTCCAGATCAACTTCTGTTTGACCTTTATATTCAAGGTATAAAAACATTTTTTCCATTTCCGACCAGATCACTCTCATGCTATGATCACAGCGGTCAACCATACTTTCAGCAGCTTCTGATGAAATTTTTATACCACGCTGCCTGCATTCTGCTTCAATCCACTGCTTAAGTATTTTGGGATTTTCCAATGCCATCTCAGCAATAACACCCTTATCCTGTACCGCAGCAAGAAGACTCTTTAATCTTTTATCAACCTTTTGCTCTATAAAAACAAGGCAAACTCTATCATTAAGCAAGTCAAGTAGATTCTGCAAAACTTGCTGCCTGTCTTTATGCGTACCTGAAGAACCTCCACTACCTGAGTCATTACTATCTTTATTTACACTGTCAGCAGAGTCTTTTGATGCATTTGCCGAACCAGCCTTGGCCGCACCTCCAGCGCTTCCTCTTGCCGCACTTATCGTAAAAAGACCACTGTTTTTAACAATAATCAATTTACGTTCAGACATAAAAGAAGGCGTCTGTATCTCAGCTTTGAGATTATTTAAATCCAATTTAGAAGAACTGCCATCCGCATCAATCTTCACTCTGTCAAAATCAATTGTTGAAGGCATAACAACTATTTCTTGCAGACTACCAACCAGTTTATCTATAAGAAAAGTTTCTTCACCATATAGAACATATAGATTATGAATTATATTATCCCGCAGCTGTGCCTTTAAAGCAGCATAATTATAAATCTCAGACTTCCCGCTTTTTGCTTTAGCCATTATATTCACCCGTTATTTTTATCTATTATAATTTTTTGCTTGCTCAATCTGACAGTTATGCAGCCATCTTCATCTGTTCTCCAGATTCCGCAACCAATTATTTCCAATCTCTCAATCAAATCAGGACAAGGATGTCCGTAATTGTTTTTACCAACACTGATAACAGCTTGTTCCGGTACTACCTTATCAATAAAAAGCTGGCCGGTCGTAAACTTTGAACCATGATGAGCAACCTTGATCAGATCAGTCTGCCGCCATTGAGACATTAATTTTGCTTCCATATCAGAAGTTAGATCGGCAAGCAATAAAATCAAGTACCCCTGCCAGTCAAATTCAAGTATAAGAGAAGCAGAATTACCGTCCGAAACAACCTCTTGCCAAGTCAAATCACGATCAGGAGCAATAACTCTCAAATGTGCATCACCAAACAAAGTGATTGTATCATGTTTTTCCCAGAACTGCACAGGTATCGATTTTTGCTCCACTATATCAAAAAGGTTCATTTCATCATAGTCCGTCTGTTCTTCAAATATCCAAGGAACCGCCATCTGCCTGATCAATCCCAAATCTGCCAGTTCAATCAAACCACCAAAGTGATCTTCATGTGCATGCGTCATAATCGCCAGATCAATTTTATTTATACCAAAAAAAGCCATTGCCGGCAAAATAGTATAATAGCCATTACCAGCGCTCCCGCCGTCTACAAGGATACTTTTGCCTGATTTATGAAGCATGAGCAAGCTATCCCCCTGACCTACGTCCAAAAAATAAAACTGCCAGGGCGGCTGCATTATTATCTGCAAAATCAATATCACAACTCCGGCACCGAAAACAAGGATACTTTTATATATATTCAAATTGAAACCTATTCTGAATTTTCTAGGTTTTACCTTTGAAAACCAAAAGCATAAACCTAATAAAAAAAATCCACCTATTAAAAGGAAATTAAGTCTCTGATATGGAAGCCGTATACCAGATCTGCTGCCTATATCCGCCAGCCAATCAAGAAGCATAAGCGGCACAGAAATAATCATCCCCGATAATCTGCTAAAAAAAGACAACACTAAAATCATTGATTTTGACAAGAATTCCTGTGCAGAAATTAGAGGAAGTAAAAAATCAAAAATTGAAGTGATTATTAGGTTTAAGGGCAACAAAAAAATAGCCAAAGTGCATATCACTGATGTCAGAAGCATTGCCGGTATATTTACAAGCCATGATAAAAGAAAAATATCACCTGACAGTCTACCAGATATTGGCATCATGCAAAACTGCATTGTAACTACAACACATAATATCGAGCAAAAAGGTTGTATCCTGCTGATAAAAGACCATCTTTTCTGTTCCATTTTATGCTTTTCCACATATTCGGCAGCTTTAGTTTTTGCACATGATATAGAAAAACAGATATATTGATCAGCAATTCGATCAGTTAGCCAGTCTGCCAAAGGCGGACTAATTATTGTAAGAGCTGCAGTTGCCAGGACACTTAGCCAGAATCCGGCTTGATAAACAGCATTATGATCTAAAAGCAGCATAAAAAAAGCAGCAAAACCAAGATTATTAACGGAATCAGCAAGCTTATTGTTTAGCTGCATTAGCAAAACAATCACAACCATAATCACAGCTCTTGTAACACCGGTTCTCCAACCTGTCAAAAAACCATAAAAAAACAAAACAGTTATTTTTGCCAAAGCAGAAGATTTTCTTCCTGCTTTAAATAATTTCAAAACAGCTATCAGAGGCACGCATAAAAAAGCAACATGTGCACCGGAAACCGATGTAAGATGAGATAGACCAGCTCTGCGAAAGCGAATTTTCACAGCCGGATCCAGAACACTATCTTCACCAAGTAAAAGTGCCACCAGCAAATTATTATCATGCTCTAATAGAAAAGCAGAACTTGACTGATAGATTTTATTGCGCAAATTAAAAGCTAAAATAGCAGGTTGCCAAAAACCAGCCTCTGAAATCACTTTTATATCAGAATCGTTAAAAGCATTGCCTACCAGCCATATTCCTTTACTTTTCAGATAATCAACCTGTGAAAAACCTCCCGGATTTTTGGCAAAATCAGGTAATCTCATTGTTGCCAGTGCAGAAATATGATTACCGTATCTAAGCTTTTCAGACGAACCATATATTCTAACTAAACAACCATTATTCAGGCGTATATCAGCACTTAACCACTGCTTGGATAAATCAGAGATCGCAGGTCTTGAAACAACCTTTCCCTCAATTAAAACCTTTTCGCCGGCAAAATTTTCAGCCTGAGCACGTGACTTATCAGCATAGGTGTAAACTCTGAAACCAACAATGCCACAAATAACACTTATAACCAAATAAAAAAGCAAAAGATATCTGGGGAAATCCGAATTAAACACAAAACTAATGCTGTAATTTTTTGTTGAATTACCAGGGGCGATATTTCGCTTCTGATACCGTTGGAATACACAAAACAGTATCCCGATCGTAAAAACGAAAAAACAAATAAAATTTAACAGTAATATTGCAAAAAAAGGCAGCTCCAATGAGGAAAGTAAACAAACTGAACATAGTAATAAAGCAGCCATCAATCCTGGTCTATAAATAATATGTTCTAAAGCAACAAGCGCAGTAACAATCTCAACTTGTGATTGATTAGATTCCGAAGAGCATGAACAGTTTTGCGATTTTGGCATTAGATTTCAAATCCCTTCTGATCAGAGAAATATTTTTTGTATTAAAATCTTTTCTCTTATTCTGCCAAAAAAAATCAAAACTGTTACAGTTAATAAATCGACATTTCCGGTCATTTTCATCAAAAAAACGACAAATATATCAAATCAATCATTATCTACAGGAACATCACCGTATATCTCTGCAATCGCCTCTCTGACATTTTGCAAGCCGTATTTTGTCTGTGCCGAAAAAACCAACGGCTCGTGCGCACCTTGCATTCCAGGAATTTTCTTAATAATTGCTACCTGTTTGGTTATCTGCTGCCTACTCAACTTATCACACTTGGTCAAAACTATTCGCCAAGGCAGATTATTTGCAGAAAGCCACTCTAACATCTGTATATCATGTTTGCTTGGTTTATGACGAATATCCATCAAATGCAAAACCATCGATATATTACGTCCAGACGATAGATATTGATCAACCAGAGCAGAAAAATCAGCCTGAATCTGTTTTGATACTCTAGCATAACCATATCCCGGCAGATCTGTCAGATAAAACCTCTCATCAACCAGAAAATAGATCACTAATCTGGTTTTACCAGGAGTATTACTTATCCTGGCTAATTTATTCTGACCAGCAAGAGCATTGATCAAAGAAGACTTTCCCACATTAGAACGTCCTGACATCACAACTTCAGAAATTTGGTCATTTGGACATTGATTTAGATTTGCAGCCACACCTTTAAAGACAGTTTTACGAAAATTTATCGCCATATAACCTCCCGGTTCACTTAACATAAAAAGTATACTATAATAGCCTTAGTTAACAAAACAAGTTAATGATAACACGTTTTTCCAAAGACTTACAATTCAGGAGGGTATTAAATGTCACCAAAATACAAGGATGATAAGAACTACTATCTATATAACCAGTATGGTGACAATCCAATGCCCCCGGTCGGGCCAATTGCTCTAATAACGCACAATATTGATCCGGATCTTGCAAACTCGGTTAATTATTATTTAAGAAACAGACGTGCCATATATCTGGCCAAGCACCCTGAATTATCTCAAACACCTGGTTTTATGAGAGTAGACTACAGAATTCCTGTTTCTACACCACGTTTTGCATCTGGAGAAGGAAAAGCCATAATCGAGCAATCGGTTCGAGGCCATGATATATTTATTATCACAGATGTATTAAATCATTCCAGCAGGTATACCCGCTTTGGCATGGATGTCAGCATGGGACCCGACGATCATTATCAGGATTTAATCAGAATTATTCTGGCAGTCAGCGGTCATGCCAGGCGAATAAACCTGATTATGCCTTATTTGTATGAAGGACAGCAGGACAAAAGAGAAAATAGAGAATCACTGGACTGCGCCGCTATGCTTAAACAGCTATATGCTTATAATATAAGTAATATTTTTACATTTGACGCTCATGACAGCAGGGTTGCCAATGCAATACCCACCGGCGGTTTTGAAAATCTACCAACTTCATATCAAATAATAGAGTCTTTAATAAGATCAGTTAGTGATCTCACTTTTGACGCAGAGAACTGCATGGTAATCAGTCCTGATGAAAATGGTATAAATCGTGCAATTTACTATGCCTCTATGCTTGAAGTTCCTTTAGGTACTTTCTACCGCAAGGTTGATTACCAACAACGATTTGAAGGCAGCTACAAAACAGTAGACCGTAGATTCCTAGGAGAAGACGTAACTGGTAAAGATGTGCTGATAATTGACGATATAATTGTTACCGGCAAAACCATGCTGCAGTCTGCATATGATTTGAAAAAGCGCGGAGCAAAAAGAATCTTTTGTATAGCTTCTTATGCCCAGTTTGCAAACGGATTAGAACAAATGAATGAGGCATATGAAAAGGGAGTTGTAACAAGAGTTCTGGCAACAAACCTGATTTACCGTACACCTGAGCTTCTATCGGCTCCTTGGTTTGTAGATGTCAATCTGTCCAGATATATTTCTCTTTTGATAGACGCCGTTAATCATGATGCTTCACTATCAAAACTGATATCTCCTACCGAAAAAATCAACAAATTGCTGGATTTTTACAAAAAGAGAACAAACAATTGACAGAAGACAGTTGGGCAAGTCATACTATTAACTTCGGAAAAGAAATTTAAGTTTAGATTATAAGTTTTTTGGGGAATATAATCTTAAAGTGAACTGATAGCGGGAGGCAATACATGTTTCAGACCATGTCATGTGATGACAAAAACTATAACATTTATAACCAGTACGGAAATAACCTGATGTCGCCAGTAGGACCTGTCGGAATAATACCATTATTAGGCAGTGCTGATTTCTCTCAGAAAGTAAATGATTTTCTGATAAAAAGAAGAACCGAATATCAAGAATTAAGGCCGGAAGTCGGTGAAATATATCCAGGATTTATGCGTCAGGATTATCGTATCCAAGTATCAAATGTTCGATTTTCGTCAGGCGAAGGCAAGGCTGTCATTAATAACACTGTTCGTGGCCATGATATTTTTATTATCTCAGATGTAATGAACTATTCGTGTACTTATAAGATGCACGGTCTTATAAATCATATGAGCCCAGATGATCATTATCAGGATCTCAAACGTGTTATTCTTGCAATTAGTGGCAAAGCTAGAAGAATAAATATAATCATGCCTTTTCTATATGAAAGCCGCCAGCATAAACGCAATGCCAGAGAATCACTTGATTGCGCACACATGCTGGAAGAATTGTATGGATTGGGCATTAATAATGTTATCACCTTTGACGCTCATGACGAAAGAGTAGCTAACGCTGTACCAACAAGCGGATTTGAAAGCATTCCTTCCGCTTATCAGATAATCAAAGCACTGGTAAAAACAACCCCCGATCTTAATATTCAAGATGGTAAATTAATGGTAGTCAGCCCTGACGAAGGAGGCATATCCAGAGCTATGTACTATGCCTCAATGTTAGGTGTACCACTTGGAACTTTCTACAAGCGCCGTGACTATACCAGAATCATTGACGGTCGTAATCCAATAATGGCACATGAATTCCTTGGCGACAAAGTAGAAGGAATGGATATTATAGTAGTAGACGACATGATATCATCAGGAGATTCTATTTTAGATATTGCACGTGAACTAAAAGGCAGAAAAGCCAACCGAATCTTCTGTGCTACAACATTTGGTTTATTCACAGAAGGGCTTGACCATTTTAATAAAGCATATGAAGAAGGATTAATCACAAAAGTTTTCTCCTGTAATCTTATATACCGTAGACCAGAACTTCTCAAGGCTCCTTGGTTTGTAGATGTTGACGCCTCAAAATTTGTTGCACTGCTTATTGATGCAATAAATCATGATGCTTCTCTTTCAACACTAATGGATCCAACTGTAAAAATCCGTAACCTGCTGGAAAAAATAACCACCGATAAATTCAGATAAATATATAAGGTAAATCCCTGCTTCTGACTGCAAAGCAGTCAGAAGCAGGGATTTTTTTATATTCGATATACTGTATCTGCTGCCCCAAGTATACCTTTAAAACTACTCTCTCCCCGCCGCTCAAGCTATTCCCGGTCATCTTTTAATAGAAAAATTAGCCAACCAACAATAGATGCAACTATTATTTCTATGCCTAGAATCAAAAAGAATATATCAAAACGGTTTTGGGAAAGCAGCAAGTTAATTAGTATAACAAGTGCGAAAATTATGAAACCAATAAATACGCGGCCAAAATAGGTATCGACAAAAAGACTCACTAATAATGATCCTATGCCATTACCCTCTGTATCTTTATCGTAATATGAGCGTTTATTGCTTCTACCCTTGCCTTGACCTGTTTTTTTAGTTGTTGATCTATTTTGTCTGCTTTTTGCAGATACTGATCCTGCCCTATTAGTCTTTCTACCTGCCATTTATTTCCTCTTTCATATTTAAACTATTAATCTGTAAATAAAATTATTTAATATCCAAAAGAAATGCGATAACTGAACATCATAATATCGTAAAGAAAGTCATGTTGCAAAACCATTTTCACAATTTACAAAGTCTTTCTCAATCAATTATAGTCTATTTACCAATAATGCAATAATTAGAGAATCATTTGCGGTTAAAGTAGATATCGATGTTATAATTAAATACCAATACTATATTTTAGGAGAATAATCATTATATGCCTTTAGACGGAATCACAGCAAAAGCTTTATCTATAGAATTAAATAAAAATTTAAAAGATGCCAGAGTAGATCGGATTTATCAACCAGAAAGATTTGATCTTGTTTTTTACCTGCGTTTGCCTGGAGAACAACATAAGCTTATTTTATCTGCTAATCCTGCTAACCCAAGATTACACTTAACAAATAACAATCGCAAAAATCCTTCTGAACCTCCAATGTTCTGTATGTTAATGCGTAAGCATCTGCTGGGAGCAAAACTATTATCCGTTGAAACTCCCGATTATGAGAGAATCTTTATTTTTCGTTTCCAAACAATAAATGAGCTCGGAGACACTTTAGAAAAGCGTGTCATTGTGGAAATCATGGGCCGTCATAGCAATATTATTCTGGTAAATCACGATGACCGCATCCATGATTCTATTTTACATGTCGATAGTGAAATGAGCCGTTTAAGGGAAATCATGCCTGCAAGACCTTATCAGATGCCACCTTCCCAAAATAAGCAAACTCCAGCTACAATAATATCTAAAATTAATTCTGGTCAAATTTGGTTTTTGCCTCAGTCCATGCCTAAAGCTTTGGAAAAAGCCATACTGGAAAGTTGTCAGGGTTTTTCACCTCAGTTATGTCAGGAAATAGCAGAGCTAGCAGGAATTGATGCTCGCTCAAGAGTAATAAATCTGGATAAATCAGATCTGCAGAAAATAGATCAAGCTATGCTTATCGTTTTAAATAAAATCACTCAAAATTTGTTCAATCCCAGTCTGTACTATATAAGTCAATCAGGATCTTTACCTGTAGATTTTCACGCACTGGAGTTAAAATCACTTGCCTACAGACGTTCTGCTACTTCTGTTTCAGAAGCAATGGACAGCTTTTATTATAACAGGGAAATTCAAAACACTTTAAAACAAAAAAGACAGCACCTGCAAAAACTTATCTCAGGTCATCTTGATCATACGAGAAAAAAATACCAAATACATTTGGATGATCAAAAAGAAGGCAGCAAAAGAGATCTTTATAAGCAATTTGGTGATTTGATATTAAGCCATATAAATGATGTTGAAATATCTCTTGCTCAAGGAAGAGACAAGGTTTCTCTGCTCAATTACTATGATCCGGAGCAGAAAATCATTGATATAGATTTGCAAACAAACCGAACTGCCGCCTGGAATGCGCAAAATTATTTCCGAAAATACAATAAGGCAAAAACCAAGTATGAGACAGGAAGTAAGCTTGCCAGGCAAGATGAACAGGATTTAATCTGGCTGGAAAGTCTTGCCGGAGCACTTGAAAATGCACATGATATAGATGATTTATCAGCAATAAAACAGGAAATGGCTTTGTATGGACTTATTTCGGAATCAAAAGAAAGTCGAATGATGATAAAACAGGCAAATGCAGACGATAATGAATATTTACGTCAAGCTAATATAAACCGCCTCAATCCGGGCAAACCGGCAAAAGCCGGTAAATCAGCAGTTACAGGAAAAAATCATGCCAATAATCTGGCAAAAGGAAATAAAAAAGGTAAAAATTCAGGTAAAAAAACAGGCAAGGGCTCAAATAAAACAGAAGCTCTTCCACCCAGAAAATTTATAAGCAAGGATAAAATGGAAATCCTCGTCGGCAGAAACAATTTGCAAAATGACCAGCTAACTTTGAAATCGGCTCAAAAGGATGATATCTGGCTGCATGTACAAAAAATGCCTGGAACACATGTGATTATTCGCACCAATCATCTTAAAGTGCCTGACAGTACATTACAGGAGGCCGCCGGAATAGCAGCTTGGTATTCAAAAGCAGGCATCGTTGGCGGAGCCAAAATACCAGTAGACTATTGTCCTGTAAGCAATGTTCGCAAACCAAACGGAGCCAGACCAGGAATGGTTATATACGATCATTATCAGACAATAATGATTGAACCACTCAATCCTGAAGAATTATATAAAAATAATGAAACCTGATTATTTTTGTTGTGCTTGTGCCTGATCACGCAGTATTTTTTCTCGGAAATCAGAATTTTCCAGAGAAATAATACAGCCACAATACTTTTGCCGGTAAAGACCATCTTCCTTTGCCATATTCTGACCTTTTCTGAATCCTGGTCTGAAATCATAAGGCAAAAACTCAACTCCATATCGGGCAGCCATTTTATTTCCAGTTTCAATAAGCAGATCATAATTCTGATATGGGCTAACCAATAAAGTTGTAGTAAAATACTGAAATCCCATTTGGGCGGCTTTTTCCGCTACTGCTTCAAGTCTAACCTCATAGCACATACGGCAGCGGTCTTTTTTACTATTTGCTTCCCAAGCCAGCCATTTTTCTGGCTGGCTTCTGCCTTCAGAAATCAAGTGAAGATCTAAATTCCGACATAATACGATCAACTGATCCAATCTTCTTTGCCATTCAAAAGGCGGATGTATATTGGGATTATTATAATAAACAGTTATTTTATTATTCTCTTTTAACATTTCCGCAAGCGGATACTCTGCACAAGGACCGCAGCAAGCATGCAACAATATTTTTTTCATCGACTATCACCTACAAATCAAATTTTAATTGACTGCCGGGAATTTCACTCTCTTCTGAATCAATATCAGAATTCAAATCGGATTCATTGACCCGGCCACCAAGAGCACGACCAAGTCCCCGCAATTTATTTTCATACTGATCCGGGCAGGCAATACCTAAATGTTCCCAGCCTGGTCTTGTCAAAACTCTGCCGCGCGGTGTTTTTGCCAAAAACCCTATTTGCATTAAGAAAGGTTCATAAACATCCTCAATAGTTACAGCATCTTCTCCTGTGCAGGCTGCCAATGTTTCCAAACCAACAGGCCCACCACCAAACATTTCTATCATATTCTGCATCAGTCTACGATCTGTTGCATCCAGTCCTTTTTCATCAATATCAAGAGCTTCAAGTCCAATTTCAGCAATTTGCCTGTCAATTACACCAGTTCCCCTAACCTGTGCAAAATCACGCATTCTGCGCAACAAACGTATAGCTATTCTGGGAGTTCCACGGCAGCGTGTAGAAATAATATCTAAACCTTGTGCATCAATACCTATATCAAGAATAGCAGCATCTCTTTGCAATATCTGGCTTATTTCATCAGGAGAATAAAGAGCCAGCCTGTTAATCATACCAAAACGGTCTCGCAAAGGAGCAGTAAGTAAACCAGCTCTTGTGGTAGCACCAATCAAAGTAAAATTTGGTAGATCAAGTCTGATAGAACGAGCACTTGGCCCCTTCCCGATCATTATATCAAGCGCATAATCTTCCATAGCAGGATATAATATCTCTTCTACAGATCTGTTAAGACGATGGATTTCATCAATAAACAGTACATCTCTCTCCGTAAGATTAGTAAGAATCGCCGCCAGATCACCAGGTTTTTCTATTGCCGGTCCAGTTGTGATTCTAAGATTAACGCCTAATTCATTTGCTATAATACCTGCTAGAGTTGTTTTGCCAAGTCCTGGCGGACCGTATAGCAGAACATGATCAAGAGCCTCTCCACGTTGTCTTGCAGCCTCTATAAAAACCTGCAAATTACTTTTAACCTTGTCCTGACCAAAATACTCAGCCCAATGTGTAGGTCTTAATCCTGCTTCATCACGATCTTCAGGCTGCTTCTCACGGCCTAGAAGCCTTTCATTTTGTTCCTCATCATCGAAATAATCAAACAATCTTTATTTCCCCCGACACTCTTACTAAGTTTATTAACAAATTTTATACTTCAACAGTTAATTAGTCTATCTAACAAGTTGCCGCAAAGCCAGCTTAATAAGCTCTTCCAGAGAAAACTCAGGTTTATCTACTTTTTTCACAGCAACAGCAGCTTCAGAACCACTATATCCCAGAACCATCAATGCACTTATAGCTTCAGATTGTCGCTGGTCAGAACCTATTACTCCTGATACTGCAGCAGAACTATCTCCAGAAGTTATACCTGCTCCCGAAAGATCTGAATTTTTGAGCTTATCCTTAAGCTCTAGAATCATTCTTTCCGCCCCTTTTTTACCAATTCCTTTTACATTAGTCAATGCTTTGGTATCGCCTGTAACTACAGCCATGGCAAAATGACCCGGATCCATGCTTCCTACCATTGTAGTGGCAACTTTGGGACCAACTCCACTAACAGTCAATAATAACTTGAACATTCCCAGATCTTCACGTGTAGGAAAACCATAAAGCGCTATATTATCTTCACGCACATAATGATAAGTGTGAATTTTGGCAGACTCACCAACAGAAGGGAATTTTTCCATAAGTCCGGATGATGCAAGTACAAGATAGCCGATGCCATTATTCTCAATAATCAAATTATCTACTTCTTTATGCGTTATTTTACCGGTTATATATGCATACATTATTGATATCCTCCAATAGCAAGTGCAGAACTTCTGTTTCCCGAGTGAGCATGGCATATAGCCACAGCCAAAGCATCTGCGGCATCATCCGGTTTTGGTGGTTTATCAAGATTTAACAAAACACGTACCATTTGTTGAATCTGACTCTTTTGTGCTCTGCCATAGCCAACAACCGCAACCTTAACCTGCATAGGAGTATATTCATAGACTTCTTTTCCTGCACGGGCACCACTTAAAACAGCTACCCCTCTTGCCTGTGCCGTACCTATAGCCGTTGTAGTATTCCTACTAAAAAACAACTCCTCAATAGCTACCACATCCGGTTTATGTTTTTGAATCAAATCATCAAGTCCATTACCTATCTGCAATAATCTATGTGGAAATTTCATAGAAGAAGGTGTAGAAATCACCCCGTAATCAATTACTTTAAAATTATTGCGTTCATATTTAACCAATCCATAACCAGTTATAGCATAACCAGGATCTATTCCCAGAATAATCACAAAAAACTCCTTAAATCTCTCAAGCAATATTAAAACAAACAGAACATTTATTCTGAAACTATTATACACCTATTCTATTTGTAAGACAAAGCTCTTAATTAAAGAAAATGGCATAAAGTGTCTCTAACACTGCATGTTCTTTGTAATCTTTGTAAAATGCTAAGCACCCTTACACTACTGTCTATTTGACGATTCTGATCAGTACGCCAGTTTTCCGAAATCGGAAGCTCAAGACCATCTCTGCCAAATTTGCCGAAATCCCAAAAACCATCATTATTAATCTGATCCCATAACCAGATTCTGGCACTATCCAAATAACTGACAGCCGCAGGATACCAGGACAAAAGATCCATGGCATTTATAAAGCGCATGCTCTCCTCAGAAGGAAAATTGAGTGGCAAATGCATCAAAGAACGATTATTTACAAGATATATTCCTCGACGCTTTTTGAATATATGATCTATCCATCTTAACTGCAATTCATAATCCAGCTTATTTCTCAACAGTATTAACGGATAAAGGGAAAAACAAATCTGACACTCTGAAGTAATTCTATACCCCATTACATCCTTGGTAGCCTCAGCCAATTGAGACTCATCTAAAAATCCAGGCTCAAAAGCAGCATTCAGAACAGTTTTTAATTTTTCAGCATAATCCAAAACATAAGGATGATAAGGTGCAAGTTCACTGAGTCTGGACACAATAACCAGTTTCATTGCTAATTCATTCTGTAATGACTTATCAATTTTATCAGGCCATCTCAATCTGCCGTCAATAAGCTTTTCCATATAAATAATTACTCTTTGCATCGCACTATTTTCAGCATCAACCGCAAGTGCATTAAGTCTGATAAGAGCAGTTTCAGTTGTTTTTGCAGGATTTTTTACATTCTTATTTCTGGTAAAAAACCTGTTCCCCCAGGATCCCACTGCTGATTGTTGCCTTATTAATGTCTGTATCTGCTTGGAAGACATAGCTTTTTCTTTTGCCTTCATGATATCACTACTATCAGTCTCATACATTATAAGATCTTTCATAATTCTATATCTAGGTATGGGGTCAGGTGACAAATCCAGCAAACGACCTGCCAGATTAATTACTTGATCAGGCATTATATCACCCCCGTAAAATCATTAATAATTCAACTCAAAAAGCTGATAAAATAATAGTTAATCTTTGAGTATATTATACAATCTGATAGCTAAAAAGTCTTTAATATCTGTTTTCGACACCATGGTTCATTTAAAAACATTCTATATGTTACGATTATTTTAAAACATGTCAATGTTCATTAAAAATTTATTTTAATAATTCAAATCATTGTGTTAATATACTAGTGGCAACTTGTAATTACAATTAAGTTGTCGCAAAAACACATGCGACAAGGAGGTCAATATTAATGCTATTACCCGAAAAAGAAAGACGTTTGCACCACGATATTGAAGACTATCTTTCAGAAAAGGATCAGATCAAAACCAGTATTGAACGTCATAAAGAGGTAGCGGAAAACAAAGCTAGAATTCTGACCTTTTTTAATGGTACAGAAGAAAACTGGAATGATTATAGGTGGCAGTTAAAAAATCGTATAACCGATGCCAAAACCCTTCAACAGCTTCTTCCCATGAATGATGAACAGGCAAAAGCAGTAGAAGAAGTTGGTAAACAATACAGATATGCTATTTCACCTTATTATCTGTCATTGATAGATCAGAATGATCCAGATTGTCCGATAAGAAGACAGGCAGTTCCAATTATCGAGGAACTTGATCCCGCAGGAGATCTTGATCCTATGGATGAAGCTGGTTCAAGTCCGGTACCAGGAGTCACAAGAAGATATCCTGATCGTCTGATAATAAAAGTAACTAATCAGTGCGGCATGTATTGCAGATTTTGCCAACGCCGCCGCTTGATCGGTGAGCAGGATGTACATGTGAATACACAGGCACTGGATAATGCCGTAGAATATATTCAAAACAATCCGGAAATTCGTGATGTCCTTATTACGGGCGGAGATGCTCTTATGCTTAATGATCAGGCATTGGATAGTCTACTGGCAAAAGTACGTGCCATCAAACATGTTGAAATAATCCGAATTGGTACCAGAACCCCGGTTACTCTTCCTCAGAGAATAACTCCGGAGCTGGTAAAAATATTGCATAAATATCATCCCTTATACGTAAACACTCATTTTAACAGTCCGGCTGAAATATCAGAAGAATCAAAAAAAGCCTGCGATTTATTGGCAGAAGCAGGTATACCAATTGGAAATCAGATGGTTTTACTAAATGGTGTTAACAATAAACCATTTGTTGTAAGAAAACTTAATCAGTCTTTATTAACAATCAGAGTAAAACCTTATTATATCTTCCATCCCAAGTCAGTACGAGGAACATCACATTTCTGGTGTAATATTGAAGAAGGCCTTGATGTAATGGAATCCTTGAGAGGCTATACCTCAGGTATGGCAATACCTACCTATATTGTAAATGGTACCGGTGGCAAAGGCAAAACACCTATGCTGCCTAATTATCTTCTTTATATTGGCAAAGACAAAGCAGTCTTCCGTAGCTGGGAAGGCGAAATTTTCGAAATAGAAAATAAGAAAAATCAGTAATTGCAAAAGGTCACCACCTCTCACAAAAAAACTGCTTTGATGTATCAAACATCAAAGCAGTTTTCAAATTTCACAAAATATAAGAGTGTTTAGAAATTAATGCTGACTAGATTTTTTTCTGATAACTACTGCAGAACCTGCTGCCAGAACGACTAAAGCAATACCGGCAACAACTACTGAATAATTAAAACCAGTCTGTCTGAGTTCTGAAGAACTTGCAGAAACAGTAACCAGCGATCTACCTGTTGAATCTACAATAGAAAGACCTGTTTCACTGTTATAAACAGTTGAAAGACCAATCTCATTTGCCGCCGCTGTTATTTCAGCTGCAATAGCACTTCTCTGTGCACCGGTCAATTCACTGATTGATTTGCCATCAGCGATTGCAATTGCCTTGTCAATATTAGCAATAATAGCATCAGCCTGTTCTGAAGTAATTTCATTTTCTGCAAGATAGGACTCTGCTATTGAAATATACTGAGCTGGCACACCGGCAGCCTTCAATTTTGCGATAACATCTGCTCCGGTCGCCGCTGAAACGATAGCTGACAATGCCATCATCATCACTAGAACAACAAGAACTATTGACATAACTCTTTTCATTTTAAAACCTCCACCTGTCTTATTCCATCAATTTGATTCACAAACTCCTGCGAAAACTATATCTCATGAATCACTTTGTAAATATGATAACTTATTATTAAATGTCTGACAACCCTGATTTTAGGTTATTTTAATAATTTTAATGTTAAAACCAAGAAAAAGGGCTAATTTAGAACATTTTTGCCTTATCAATCTAGAAAAAAGTACTATCGTCTAATTTATTATTAAGTTCAACCTCGACCAAATCAGCTCAAAACCCATTTTCTGATAAAACTTTCTCTGAACCTGAGCTTCTTCTTTTTCTTTTTTTGACAGGTTTTTCTGTAAGTTTGATAGTTATCATGCCAATAGTTGAAAAAATAAAGAGAGCTATACCCCATACCATAAAATAATGATTGATACTTGTCAGTAAAGTATCGACAGCATACTTTAGATAAGGTGTTTCTATTGCCAGCCTGCGTGTCATCTGATAAGCATTTAATACCACAGTTGGAATCATAAGCAATGAACCGGCAAGCCAGAAAGAAACCAGTATGCTCTGTGACCAGATTCTCCAGTTTCTAAAATTTATTGCAATAATTAATGCGATAGCCACTAATGATGCAATAATTGCTGGCATTATCAGAGCTCTTGCTCTCAAAGCAAAATTCCAGATTGTCAGAAAGATACTTTGATCTTTTACCAAATCAATATTGATTAAATTAACATGCTTTGCTATTATTTTTGCCGAATCCTCAGCTACATCATCCAGCTGATCATACTGCTCTTGCGTAGCAGAAAAGCCTTGGAGAACTGCCACTTCTTCAAGATAATTATATAACGGCTGCTTTGCCATATCCAAAGGATAACCTGAATTTTCTATGGGAGTACCATAGTTAAGAAAACTGGTTACAGAAGATATGTGATTTCTCAGCATGAGATGCAGCGCCGCGTCATCAAGCATTTCATGGAATATCTCATCCGGAACACCTACATATGAGGCCTGTCCACGAAATTCGCTCTTGATTGAATTCTTTACCATTGTTAAATAATCAGGAGTAGCAACTATACCATTATAAAAGTCCTGAGAAAAAATTGTTCTTTGTAAAAAAGAAGTACCAATGGCTCCCAGAACAGAAAAAACAAGAGCAGCACACAAAATAATCGTCATTATCATTCTCAAAATCCTGCCACTCTTATTCTGATTTAGAGGCTTCGGTGTATCATTGTATTCTTCGCCAGAATCAAAGGAAGATTCTTCAAAAATATTGCTATTATTATTTTTGTAATTATTCATTTTAATATAGCTCCATCCCTATTAGTTCACAAATCAAAACATATCTTTGTGGTGCATTGCCGATATAAGTAAATGGATAACAGGTATACATAGTAAGCTGCTCATGGTCGGTATCACCTATAATATAATGATCATCTGCATTTACAATTACAATATCTTCTACTTTATAATTAAACATACCGTATACTGTTTCAAATTCAACTTCATCACCAATATTTACATATTCGAAATTACGGAAAAAAGTCGTCCTGTGAGTTGCCAATACAACATTACCGCCTTGTCCCGGCCAAAAAGACAATTCATGGTGACCGGCACCAAGCCTGAACTGATCCTCTGTGCTACCCTGATAAACATTTACATCAATATCGGCCGAAGGAATTCTGATTACGCCAGCCTGATCACCTATGTAGAAAAAAGGAACAATAATTCTACCTTCTTGTTCAGTTATAGCTGTTTTACGCTCTGTTTCGACCAGCTGAGTTGTATCGTTAGTAAGATCAAGACCATGTAAAGGTATCGCCTGCATTTTATCACGGCTGATCAAAAAAACTGAAACTATAGACTCCTGTTCAATATACCTGACAACACCTGTTGAAATGAGTGTAATTCCGGTCAGAAATAGGATAAAAGGAATAACAGAAATTGCCAAATTCTTAATCTTTCTTTTTAAATACTTTTGCCGCTTATGTTTTTTTGAGCGGCGACTCTCATGAACATTCATTATTGAATTCATAATTCCTCCGAATAACCTGAAACTAAAAGGACTTTTCAATTAATTAATACTAATTTCCAACACGAAAATTATCACACTAAATAATATAACAAAAACAAATTATTATGCAATCATTTTCAAAAACCTCAAACACTAATCAAAATTGTTTTTTTATATATCCATTCTTGAGCAGAGGTTCTACTTTTTCTGCCGATATGGGTCGTGAAAAATAATAGCCTTGTCCTATATCACATCCTAACTGTTTAAGAAACTGAAGCTGCTCAGCCTCCTCAATACCCTCAGCTATTACCTGCATACCTAAGCCATGTGCTAAATCAATCATTGTCTTAACAATTATTGCATCATGATCACTCTTTAACATATTATTTATAAAGTCAAAATCTATTTTCAAGACATCAATCGGTAGTTTGCGTAAATAATTCAAGGAGGCATAACCACTGCCAAAATCATCAAGAGCAAAAGAAACGCCGTGCTGACGCATTTTATTAATGATTTCTATTGCCGACTCAGGTCTTTCCAGCATTGCTGTTTCTGTTATTTCAATCTCTAGTCGCCCACACTGTATATCCTGATTATCCAAAATATGTTTCATTGATTCTATCAGGTCTCCTTGACGAAAACGGCGACTTGATAAGTTAACTGACAATATGCCAGGACATATGCCCTTATCAAGCCAAATCTTTTTCTGTCTCTCAACTTCTTCCATTACAAAGGAGCCTATAGGCATTATCAAGCCGGTTTCTTCAGCCAGACCTATAAACTCTCCTGGCATTATCAAACCACGCTCAGGATGCTGCCAGCGCACAAGAGCCTCAACGCCTCTTACAGAGCCATCTTTCAAAAATATTTGCGGCTGATAATGAACAATAAACTCTTGATTTTCTATAGCTATCTTTAATTGTGTAAGCGTATCAGCATGTTTAACCGCCTTTTCACGAATATCGGAAACAAAAAGGCAATAAGCATCTTTGCCACTATCTTTGCAGCTCATCATAGCAAGCTCAGCACTTTGGAAAATCTGGTCAAAAGTTTTCCCATGTTGAGGATAAATGGCAGCACCGGCACTAATAGAAATATATATGGTTCTATCCTCAAGATGCCATGGTTTTTTTAATTCCTGCTGCAATCTTGATATACAAGCATTCATTGCTTCCACATCTTCCATTGGATCAACCAATATAGCAAATTCATCCGCTCCCAGTCGAACAGCCAAATCACTTTCTCTAAGATTTCTTCTTAGAACTTCTGCCACTAATTTCAAAATATGATTACCTGCTTCATAGCCATACCTATCGTTTACATAACGAAAATCATCAAGATCTATATATATCAATCCAAAACTAGAACTATTCAAATGCTTTGCAAACTCTTTTTCCAGATACACTTTATTGGGCAAATGTGTCAGATGATCAAAATACAATTGCTTTTCTATTAACAAATCTGCTTCAATAATTTTTTTATTACTCTCTTCAAGAACCTTTTGCTGATCAAACAAAGTCTTTTGCCTTAATTCCAACTGATTCAGAGCCTCAGACCATAATTTTTGCCGGCGCCTGAGCATAAGAAAAAACATAAAAGAACTGACAATCATAAAAAACCAGCCCTTAGCAATGCTCAAATTATTGAGAAGCTGCCTGCTGCTGATAAGGCTATACATAATCATATCTGAGAAAACTATCCATAAAGAACCAAAAATAAGATATAAAATAAGGTATCTTAAAGTCATACGCCAGGTTAACTGGAAATACCCGGCTGAATCATTTATCTCCTTTGTTTTTTTATTTTTATCCAATTGATTTAATCTATCATTAAGACTGTTAAGCATACTGTCTCCTGACTAATAAAAATAAATACCAGCAAAGCAGGTCAACTTTTGTCACGAACATGTCATTAACTCGTAAATAAATTTGTCATAATCTGATGATATTCTGAAAATATATTGTTTAATAAGATAAATTATAGCATGGACTAGCCATATCGTGTTATCGTATATGTAATCAATTTACGATTAGCAGTATTATTATAAGAGCTAGGTAGTTCTGATTCAAGCCAGAGCAAATGTTTGTTTAAGATTATCGGAATTTAATATTTCAGGTTAAAATATTATTTGTTAGAATCCTGTTAGAATATATTGTTAGAATTAATTGGTTGATTTGGAACAGAAACAATTTACAAAAAATAATTTTTAGTTAAAGAGAATAAATTAATAACAAAATTTTTTGGAGGGAAAAGTATGAAGCTTCTGATTGCAGATGATCAGACTCTGTTCAGAGAGATGCTAAAAAAGCTTCTTTCACAGGAAAATGATATAACAATTTGTGCAGCTTTAAGTAACGGAAGAGAAGTTATTGAGTATTGTGAAAGGAATCCAATAGATTTAGCTTTACTCGATATTCGTATGCCGGAAATAGACGGTATAAACACAGCTCAAAGGCTACAATCAATTTCGCCAAGAACAAAAATTATTCTACTTACAGCATTTGAAGAGAAACAAACTGTCACCGGTGCAATTTATGACAATATTTATGGATTTTTACTTAAAGACATAAAAAGTGATTTACTTGTGCAAACTGTAAAGATGGTTAGCCAGGGAAAGTCAAGTCCAAAAAGTTGGTGTAAATTGTCTTCCGGTATCTGCATGAATCAGGTGACAACATGCAGGTATGCTGCTCGTTCTGCTAACGCTTCTTTTCTTGCTGTTTCTCTCTCATCAAAGTAGCGATCCATTATGAAATAC